>JARRRG010000513.1:0-4809 GCA_037380965.1 Deltaproteobacteria bacterium | reverse complement strand
TGGCCAAAGCCGCGCCCAGTTGCATCAAGGCCTGGGTCGAGACTCTCCGGTCCACATTTTTGAAGACAGGTATCCGTGAGCCGGCGATCTTGCCGACATAATTTCCAAGGGCATCGTAATCCGATGTGGTGGTCAACTCGGTCTCGACGGTCACCAACAGGCTCCCTGCACGGTTTTCAGCCAGGTGCATGCCGTAGCGCGGCGTCTTGCCGGTGATGGCCGCGGCCAGCGCGGAAATGTCCATCTCCCGATTGGTGCGGGCCCCGAAAAAGGAGTTGGCGAAGATGACGCAAGATGTTTCAACATAGGCCAGGTGTCGGCCGTAGCGAGGTATGGAACCGGCAAGGTAGGGCGTGCAGGTCCAGGTGGGCACCGCGCCCATCTTGAGCAGGGCAGCCACTGACTTGCGCTGGTTCTCCGCGTAAGCAGCGGGTATGCGCAGTCGCTCCCACCTTTCCAGGTCGATCGAGACCGGATCGGTGATCGTTTTGGCTTTGAATGTGACGCCGCCTTCAGCCAGCGCGGTAAGAAACTCCATGCCCATTACCCCGCCGATGGACATGTTCTGCGTGCTGGCGAGCATGACTTCATCCACCTCGACGAAGTCCTGGGCCCCGTTAATCTCGTACACCTTGTGCATGATTTCGAGGACCTTTTTCGCCTCCAAGCCGTAATCCCCGGCCAGGATTGCCTTTTCATAATCTGAGAGTTGCATGAAAACTCCCCCTTTCGCCTTTGGCCTGCCAAAGGAAACGAATTGTTGTCACACGCTAGTCGTAGACTTCTCGATCAAAGACCTTGAAGTCATGACCAGGCAGAATAAAGGCCGATAGACCCGCGATCTTTTCCAGGCTGTCGTAGTATTTCTTCAGATCGACGTACAGGCCGCTGATCGTGGGTGGGTCGGTCTCAAGATTCTTGAAAAAGCCGAACGTGTCGCCCGCGATAAAGTATTTCTGACGTTTGGCCTCGACCAGCACCCCTTGGAAGCCGTAGGTGTGTCCGGGAGTGAGCATGGCGGTGACGCCGTCCGCGATCTTGCGATCGCCGGAGATGAGCGTATAGTTGACCTCCTCAATAATGTCTTTTATGTAGCCGTGAGACATGATCGGGAAGGGGTTCCGGGCCGACTCCAGTTCGGCCTCCTGCACGATCATCTCGGCGTTGGGAAACAGCTTGTTCCCGCCCGAGTGGTCCCAGTGCAAATGGGTGACGATGACCACGTCAACGTCTTCACACTGCACTCCGATTCTGCCTAACGCATGTTCCAGCTCCTGGTCTTTTTCCCTCTTGTAAGGCTTCCAGCGCGGATGAGCCACCGCCGGATCGCATCCGCCGGTATCGACCAGGATTTTCTTGTCCGCGCCCTCGATGTAGTAGCAGATCAAGGGCACATCCTCGATCGTGCCCGGCTCAAGCCAATAGCAAAAGGTCATCTTCTGCCGAGTGATAGTACCCACATGAAGCGGGTGTATCTTGAGAGAAGGCATTGCGTGCAGTTCCCTTTCTCTGAATAGGATCGGACACTCCAATGAAGTCCGTTATCTTAAAGCCCTGGTTCCTCCTGCGCCATTCCCGCGAGCCGCCAGGCATCGCTCGGCCGCGGTTTCCGCTCCGAATTTAGCCATGCCCCAGGTAAGCCTTCTGCACCAGGGGGTTCCCTACAAGGTTTTCCCGATCGCTGCTGAGAACGATCTGACCGCAGTCCAGGATGTACCCGCGATCGCAGGTTCCACCAGGAGAATGGCAACACCGAGCCGGTCCCGGATATCCTTGATTGTCTCGAAAATGGTGTCTGCCAGCATGGGCGACAATCCGAGCGAAGGCTCGTCCAACATGAGCAGGCGGGGCTCGGCCATAAGGCCGCGGCCGATAGCCAGCATCTGCTGCTCGCCGCCGCTCAGTGTCGAACCTGCCTGGTCTCGCCTCTGCTTGAGCACAGGAAAGATCTCGAAAACAAGCCCGACGTTTTCTTCGGACTTGGAACGGGCCTCTTGTCGGTATGCCCCCAGCTCCAGGTTTTCGACGACGCTGAGGGACGGAAAAATCCGCCGCCCCTCGGGGACATGAATGATCCCCAGCTCGGTGCGTCTGTGAGCGGCCATGCGGGTGATGTCCGATCCCTCAAAGGTTATCCGGCCTTTTCTCGATTTGACCGTCCCGGAGATGGCCTTGAGAAGGGTGCTTTTCCCGGCCCCGTTCGATCCGATGACCGAAACGAATTCCGTGCCCTTGATGTCGATGGACACGCCATGCAGGGCCACCATCCCGCTGTACTCGGCCATGACGTTCTCAACCGCGAGCATGACGTTCTCTCCATTTCGAACCGAGATAGGCCTCGATGATGTGAGCGTCGGAAGTGACCTCTTCAGGTGTGCCTTCGGCCACCTTGAGACCTCCGTCCAGGCCCACCATAAAATCCGCGATCTTCACCAGGTTTTGAACGACGTGTTCAATAACGAGGACCGTTACGCCGCTTTCAGCAATTGCCTTGACAAGATATCCAATCTGATCGGCCTCTTCCGGGTTCAGGCCGGCCATCGGCTCGTCCACCAGGAGCAGCTTGGGTTGGGTGGCCAGGGCCCTGGAGAATTCCAGACTCTTCGTTTCCAGAATACTGAGTCCGACCGCCTGCTCATGAAGGCGGCCGCCAAGTCCTAATTGCTCGCCCAGCGTCTGCGCGATGCGACGGGCCTCGGTCACTTCCGAGGCATGGACAAAAGCGCCGACCAGGATGTTTTCCAGTATCGACATGTTGGTGAAAACCTGCGCTGTCTGAAACGTGCGGCCAATGCCCATGCGGCACAATTTGTGCGGCTTCATGCCGGTGACATCCCGCCCCTCGAAAATGATCTTCCCCGCTTCCGGAGTCAAATAGCCGTTGATCACATTGAACATGGTTGTCTTGCCCGCGCCGTTGGGGCCGATAACACCCAGAACCTTGCCCCTGGGTACGTCAATGCTCACATTGGCCAGCGGGATTACGCCTCCGAACGACTTATAAATGTTTTCCAGCCTCAGGATGTGACTGTCGCCCTGGGTCTTCCCCGCGGCCCTGACAGGGTCGAGTTTAAGCTGTTCGAAGTGACCTGGGCTGATACCGTGTTCCGCCGCGGTCTCCTCGGCTTGGGGCTCGGCCGCGGCTCCAGACTTCTCTGTGAAGAAGCGGAAGATCTGGACCAGTTTGGCCCAGACCCCCTCGGGCATGTAGATGATGGCCGCGACCAGCGCCGCGCCGTAAACGATGTCTTGAACGCCGGGATAGCGGTCCCCGACCGATGCATTGAGAAACTCTCCCACCGGCACGAGGATCGCCGCACCCACGGCCGGGCCCCAGAGTGTGCTCAGGCCGCCCACGATAGAGATGCTCAGGACCCGCACGATGATGAAGAGGCCGAAGGTGGAATGGGTGCTGAGAATATAGAGAACGCTGAAGGCGTACACCGCGCCCATGACCGCGCCCAGAGCTGCGCTGACCATGAAACCGTTCAGCTTGATACCGAGGGTTGGAATGCCCATGCCTTCGGCCGCGGGCTCATTCTGCTTGGTCGCGCGAAGGTAAAACCCGAAGCGGGAGGACTCTATCCAGTGGACGATGATAAGAAAGACGGCAAGAAAGCCGCTCGCGATAAAAACATAAGCCCGCATGTCCATGAACTGCATGGCGCTGGCCCGCCTGACAAACGGGATCGTGACTTCCTCGAAACCCAAATGGTTCAACACCGGTATGGTCATCAGGGGAAACGCGACCGTTGCCACCGCGAAATAGGCGCCGCGCAGCCGGAGGGTCGGCAATCCGATGATCAAGGCGATGAAGGCTGCAAGGGCCGCTCCCGCCCACATGCCCAGCCAGGGTGAAACATGCAGGAACTTGAAAAGGAGCACCGTCGTGTACGCCCCGGTTCCGACAAACATCATGTAGCCAAAAACGATTTGGCCCCCGTAACCCGATATGATGTTGAACGCGCTGCACGTGGCGGCCCAAATCAGTACGAGGAGAATGATGCGCTGGATATAGCGATTGTCTCCTACAAGAAAGGAAATGAGCACGGACAGGCTACAGACGACGATAATGGCCAGATAGCTGGACCACAAGGTCCGGGATGATGTGCTCCGCCCGGCATTCATACTTCACGTCCTTTTTTGCCCAGCAGGCCTTGAGGCCGGACATAGAGAAAGATCACAAAGAGGAGGAAAACCGCAACGTTTTGCAGCGAGACCGGGACGACGAGCGTGCCCAGTTGCTGGATGATGCCGATGAACAGGCCGCCCAGCAAGGCGCCTGCCACGCTGGTCATGCCGCCGAGGACCACCGCGGCGAAAAGGATGACGATAATGGTTTCACCGAAAAAGGGATTGAATGGCCGGTAGGTGGCCATGAGACAGCCGCCGGCCGCGGTCAGCGCGATGCCCAGGCCGAAGGCGATGCCGTAAACGACACGCAGGTTTATGCCCATGTACGCACACCCCTCGGGATCGTCGGCCGCGGCTCTCAGCCCTTTGCCCATCATCGTCTTGTTCAGGAAGAGATAGAGCCCGCCGATCAGGAACAGGGAAATGATAAGGCTGTACGTCTGAGCGTGGTTGATAAGCACGCCGCCGATGTCCCAAGTGGCGAGGGTGTACGGTTCATTGATGATCCGAGGGAGGCCGCTCCAAACGAGGAGGATGAAGTTCTCGATGAGCAGGGAGAAGCCGAGGGTCATGATCAGCGTCGAGCTTTCCGCTTCCGGCCGACCGATGACCCGCTCGATGAATAAGCGTTGCGTGACGTACCCGAGGACAAAGAAAAGAGGCAGAGCGATAAAG
>JARRRG010000512.1:0-3081 GCA_037380965.1 Deltaproteobacteria bacterium | reverse complement strand
GGGGATGACAAGACTCAAAACTGCCGCGATTCCGGCCGGACTCATAGTTGATCCCCTTTCCGAGGCCAGATCCATCTCAAGTCACGCAACATATCTCGAGACGAAGAATCGGGAAGGTAAGAAAGCGTTTCAATTACGTCGACTGCAAAGCGAGCCGGGACCCATCAGGCTCAATCCCCGCCTCCGGAGTTTCGAACACGCGTGGCCGCTGACCAGCCCACGCCAAACCAAACCATACCATTTCGCGTTTGAACGTGGAAGCCCCCTCTGTTCCGAGTGGACCGGCTCGTAGAGAGGGACATTTCTTCACGGACCCCCTGCCCAAGGTTGACATGGGAATTCCGGGCGGGACCGCGACCGGAAATTGATCCGCGCGTTGCGGCCGGAGATCTCGCACGAGACCCTGTGCCTCGAGAGAAGGTGATCGCGCTTCTCCACCGCGGTGCGCATCACTTCCGCATTCGCCGGTCCTGCCGGACGGGTGCGTTAGCCCGCGCTCTCGAGATGAAGAGCCAAAAGGAGAGGACTCATACGGTCGGCATTGTGCGGTAGGCGGAATGAAGTGACAACACGCTCGGCAGCAAAGCGCGCCGCATGGCTTTCTCGTTTCACTACTTCTCGTAAAACGCGAAAAAGTCCTTGCTGTAGCCTCGGTCGTATCGATTCATCGTGTATTTCAATTGTTCCGGCGAGAGTCTGTCACGCTTTATGACCTTGTCCCTTTGGTCACGGAAGTAGAAATTGCAGACAATGTTGTGAATGTTAGCGTCCCCGTGAATCGCGCGGCGGCAGCCTGCAAGCACCAGAGCTTTGGCAAGGTCCTTGGTGCTGATATGGTGCCCCATCGCGAATATGAGGTTGCCGTCATCGCGAATACCGAATGCCGTGCGATTGGCCAGGAACCAGAACTTGTTGTGCATGGTGCTCGAGCCGCGTTTGTCGATCAAAAACCCGCCGAGACCTATCTCGGAATCGCGCAGCGTTCCATTCTTGGCGACCTGCTCGACGACCATTCCCGCTTTCACGATCAGGTGCCTCAGTTGACGGGCATCCCTCACCAGATTGAGGGGTATCTCGTCGGTCCACTCGAGCACGTCCACGGAATCATCGCGGTAAATGACCAGGGTGGCCATTCCGGGAACCATGGGATACACCACTTGACCTCTGAAGATGGCGCCCGCGCCTCGGGCATGCTGCTGCATCCACATCGCGTTGGTAACCGCGACTATTGTGGAAAGCTCGTCGTCCTCCATGGGGTCCGAGATTTGATAAATGCCCGGCTCGGTATTGCCGATGAAGAGGCGTGGCTTGAGACGCTTCATGTCAAACAGGGCCATGTACACGATAGAGTTGGGGAAGTCGGCACTGGGACGGTACACGGTTTTGTAAATCAGCGGTCGTCCCTCAGGATCCTTCGGCAGTCCTTCTGCAGTCCACACACCCTCTCCCTCGAGTGCGGGCTCGGTGTACAGAGGCGCGATGGAGGGCGGCCTGGGAAATGAGGGATCGGCTGGTTCGCGAGGCTCGTTTTTGCTTTCAGTCAGGGCCTGTTCCAGCTCCTCCTCGAGATCCGCGGGCTCCTCGGCTGCCGGAAGGCGGGTCAAGAGATTCTCCAACCAGGGGAGAATCCTTGGCTCGCTGTCCAAATCCCTTAGTTTATCAGGGGGAGACACATCCGCGCTTACTCGCGCGAGTCGGCCAACCTCTGCCTTCGAGTCGGCCGCCTGTGAAATTCCGGTGAACAGCAGGAGGAGAATCCCGGTAAAGATAAAAAGCTTCAGGCACCTATCCGCCACGTCCATCGTACTACCTATGCGATTTGCTCTGAGATCTGCGCCGCCGCTCTTGCCGAAACCGGGACTCGGCGGCACACGTTTCACGCGACCGTGACTTGTGTCAGCATCATTCCTCGAGGAGGAAAATCTTTCATAGCGCGCACGCGGAAACTCGGGTGTTTTTCGCCGGAATAGTTTTCGGGAGGATCGGAAGGGGCCGACAGCCGACTCCGAGAACCTCCTCTCACACCCAACATCAAAACAGCCAACACCTTGACTCTCTTATAACAAAACGCAATTCTATCAGACCTGATCCGCCGATTCAAGACCGTTCTTGGACCGAGGCCCACGAATCATGAGGCCCTGTCCGAATCTTGGGTCCGTCACTATAGATTCAAAAATACTTCTGTCAAGGTTAGTTAGCGCTTAAATCTAAAAATTGTTTCAAGTAATGGAAGGGGAAATTTGTCGGCTCACTCGCCATGCCATCTCCGCCGGTCGATCGCAATCATTATGGAATCTGTTCGATGAGACCGACAACATCCTCGGGCTCGAAATCGAGGAGCCGGAAGATTCTCTTCTCGAGCTTGAAGCATTTTTCCTTCATCTCATTGAGACCCGCCATTGCCTTCGATGACACCCCATAGGTTTCTTCGAGATAGACAAATCGCTCTTCCAGACTCACCACCGTGTCATGAACGACACGCTTGTCCGCGTAATAGAGCACATGTTCCTCCTTGATCGAATGCCCATTCCCGTCCCTGAGGATTACGTGCTGAACCACGATTCTCGCGACCGATGGGAGCCCTTCCTGGTCGAGTATCTTCTCACCGCGCTCGTCATGCCAGCCTTTTCCGTCCACAATACACGGGTACTTGGCTATGTCATGGAGGAGACACGACGCCCTCTGGAGATGCATGTCAATCTCGTGGTTGTTTCTCATGAGGCCGTCCGCGACTAGCTTCGCGACTTCCCAAACTCTCTGGGAGTGGAGGATGATGTGGTGGGGAGTCTGGTATTTTTGAAGAAGGTCCATACAGCCGGCTTGATCGGGGATAATCATTTTCTCACTACCAGAAACTCATCGAAATCCGGGGCACGCTGTCTCAGATCTCTCCCCGGGTGTGGCGAATCCTTCCGCAGGTTTCGGCTGTTCTCGTCGTATCCGGAGTCTCCTTGCATGGATTGAACGAAGCCGCCGCGAAACCGATCCCGCGCTTCACGTGTTCCCGGCCTCGTGCGGTCCGGGCCCGCGTTTCCCCGAACCCCTGATGTCCCCATTGGTTTTGGGTGGAATCGAAGAAGC
>JARRRG010000511.1:0-3084 GCA_037380965.1 Deltaproteobacteria bacterium | reverse complement strand
GAGCTCCAGCTCATCAACCCTGATCTCAAATCCGCTGGGGGCACGGCTGTCTTCCTCGACCCGACCCCGCACCACCACAGACGATTCATAGGGAATACTCTTGGCCAGGTTGAATGCCTCCGGCGAGACATGATCCGACATGACCACGCATTGAATCACCCCAGGTCCGTCCCGAAGCTCCAAAAAGGAGATCTTGCCCGAAGAGCGCCGATTTGCGACCCATCCCCTCAATTCTACCGTCTGCCCCGCGTAGTCGGCGATTCTATCAAGAGTAATCCATTCCATGCGACCCTCTATTCTCCGCTGCTTTACTTGCCCTATATTGCGCTATTGGACAACGCCCGGTCAAGTAAGGCCTCCGGACGATCAGACTCATGCCGGTTCACTCTCTCGTCTGCAACCGGTAACCTCAATGCCTTCACGGGTTGTCCGGTGCTTTTTCAACAAGATCAAGCCCAATCAAGATGTCAATCTGAAGTACTCTCTTGTGCCTCAAATCAACGATCACCTTGTGGTATGCTTGGAGAAGCGGGAAGGGTGGGTCCCCTTGAAAAAGAAATCACCGACCGGAACGGAAAAAAATGCGTCGGAGTAGGGCGTGAAAGAGTGGATCTGGCCTTGGAAACGGCCTCTGCGAGGGAACCCTGAAGCATGGGGCGCGGACAGGACGATGGGGGGCTGACTCATTGCGCGTTGCATCCGTTTTCCGGCTCTGATAGAAAGATCAGCCATGAGCCAATCGTACAACGGCAGCCTGAGGCGTCTTCACATTGAACCCGGGAACGTGCGGGTGTCACTGCTCGTCATACTGTTCGCGGTGACTGTCCTGTGCACAATCTCTCCGCGTGTTCTTCATGCCCAACGCAGCACACGATCCGGCGAAATCATCGGCTCTCTTGAACGCAGAGGACGGAACCTTACTGCCTTGAAAGCCATTATGGGTGTGAGCACGGTCTATGACAGGGGCAAATCTCGCCAGGAAGTGAGAGGCTTTCTGCTGTACAGGAGGCCCAGCGATTTCCGTTTCCAGGGAGTGGGCCCGGCGGGAAACCCCTTGTTCGAGATGGTCTTGAAGTACAACGGCTTTCAGCTCTACGTCCCCGCGGACGGCAAAATCCTCAAGGGCGGAAAGGCCTGCTTCGCCAGACGATTCCCGGACGTCGCCGAACTCGAGGGCCTCATTCCGTTAGTGCTGCTCCAATGGAAAGGCGTCCGTGTGATCAGTGTAAATGCAGAGAATCCAAACGGGCTCATTCTCCGGTTCAATTTCAAGGGCACGAGTTGGAGGGCAACATTGGAGCCGAAGAAGCTGTTGTTGAAGCGCCTCGAGAAGATGGGATCAAGGTCGGTTGAGCTGACCGCGGATTTCGGGGGCTACAGATCGGGTAAGTATGGCTGGTTGCCTCGACTCTTTGACATTCGGTCACACAGCGGAGGATGGAGAACGGTCGTCAAGATTGGCAAGATCGAGATAAACCCCTTTCTGGTCGAACAAAATTTTAAGCTCGAGCCAGCTTTTTCGGCCAAAATCGAAAACTGCAAGTGACCGGATCAGTCTGACCAATTCAGGACGAAGAATCATCATTATCTCCAATGAACGGTATCATATACAATTTCTTCCTTCACACGCTCGTAGCTCCCTTCCTTGCAGCGTATTATCTGCCGCGCGTCATTCTGGGACGGAAGTATCGTCGATCATTTCACGGGAAACTCGGGCGACTTCCCGCGGACTTCTGCACTGATACGCTGCCTCGGCCCCGGCTCTGGTTCCACGCTGTTTCGGTAGGTGAAGTTGTGGCGCTCAGCCCACTGGTGAAATCCTTGAAGGAGGTTCTTCCTGAGGCCGCGTTCATCGTGTCCACGGGCACCGAGACGGGCCAGGATATGGCTCACGATTTGATCCCGGAGGCTGATGGATTCCTCTACCTTCCCCTGGATTTTCCCGCGTTCCTGAATCCCGTGGTCGAGAGGATCGAGCCCGACCTGTTTGTGTTGATGGAGACGGAAATTTGGCCGAACTTGATCAGTACGCTCAAACGCCGAGGAACCCTAGTCGCAATGGCAAACGGCAGAATCTCGGACCGTTCCTTTCCCCGGTACCGGAGATTGCGCGCCTTCTTTTCCTCAACGCTTCAGAAGATAGACCTGTTCCTCATGTCCTCAATGCAGGATGCAGCGAGGGTGCGCGAAATGGGCGCTCCTGAAAATCGGATTTCGGTTACGGGCAACACCAAATTCGACGCGGTCTTGAGAGATGTTCCGGAGGAGACAGAAGAGCGAATGCGGGCTCTGTTGGATATTGGGCGGGGTACACAGACCGTGGTCGCAGGGAGCACCCATCCCGGAGAGACAGAGATGGTCTTGTCCGCGTACGAAACCCTCCTGCGTAGCTTTCCGGACCTGGTTCTCATTCTCGCTCCGAGACATGTGGAAAAAACGCCTCAAATACTCTCGACCATGGCTGAACGAAAGATGAAGCCGCCGCTACTGAGGAGCGCGGTGGACCGCGGAGAAAAGAGGGACGGTCGACAGGTAATCATCGTCGACGTCACCGGCGAGCTGTTCCAGGTCTTTTCCCTTGCTTCGGTGGTTTTCATGGGCGGATCTCTGGTCCCTAAAGGCGGGCAGAATATCCTCGAGCCCGCGGCATGGGGAAAAGTGGTACTGTTCGGTCCGTCCATGGAGGATTTCAGAGACGCCCGCGATATTCTTGTGAATACCGGTGCCGGAATTGAGGTGCGGAGCCTGAAAGAGCTCACCCGGCGAATGGCCGAATTTCTCACGGATGAAGAAGAAGCAAGCTGCCTGGGAAAACTGGGTCAGCAGGAAGTGCTCCGACACCTGGGAAGCGCTCGCAAGAATGCCGAAATGCTCGCGGGATTGCTCGCCGGCAAGGGCGAAGGCCGCGGCGCCACGGCAGTCTGCGGTTGAGATCCGGAATGTTCCCTCGGGGAGTTCGCTTCGTGGAAATCTGCATTACTCCTGCAGGGAGAAGTGTTATAAAGAGAGCATGGTACCCTCACACGTTCACGGTCGAGTGGGCCTTATTGCCGGTGACTGGAACCAGTAGCGGGAGGCTGCCCA
>JARRRG010000510.1:0-11027 GCA_037380965.1 Deltaproteobacteria bacterium | reverse complement strand
CTCTTCCACCCATACGCGGAGGAGAGCTCAGACATTCGGCGGCTCCTCTCACGCGCAACAGAAGTGTGCCTCATGGTTGCGACTCTCGGCCCCGCCCTGGAGCACAGAGCCAGAGATTACCTGGCCCACAGAGAGACCTTTCGAGGGTACGTGCTCGATCGAATGGGAAGCTACCTGGTGGAGCATGTGATCCGGCAACTTGACGCGAGCGTGGAGAAACACTGGGCAGCCAAGGGATTGCGGTGCACGAAGCGCTACAGTCCGGGATACGGTGATTTCCACATCGAAGCGCAAAGCGTGTTCGTGAAAATGCTTTCCCACACCATGCCCAATCTGAAAATGACTGCCCGCGGACTCCTCCTGCCCGAGAAGACCGTGACCGCGATCAAGGGCGGCCTGATGCCGGAAATTCTATCGGGTTGATTCACGCCACCGCATGCTGAACTCTCCACATTCTCTCAGACGACAGTTGAGGGTTGCGCGGCGTCAGGGAACGATAGCCGTCAAAGAGGGAGTCAGCCGCATTGCCCGGCATATCCATCGGATATTTCTATTTGACAGATCGGTCTTATCAATATATAGTTCTGCCCTCTCGAACGGCTGCACGCGGGGTGAGGACACACGCTACCTGAACCCATCGGGTGACGGTATGCCCTGCTGAGTAGGCCCGTAGAGAACCCTCGGAGCTCGTCTGAGTCAAGCTTTTTTATTATTGGAGATGAGATAGATGAATGGCCGCAGGAGCGGCCTATGCCCCAGTCTTGTGGAAGCGGAGCATTGCTCAACCGGGCTTTCTTGCCGGGCTGGATGAATTCTCGGTCTACGGGATATTTCGGTGTCTCTTCGCGGTGCCCAATGTGAGCTGTGGGAACTGTCCGGTCCTCCTGTGCCCGGGCAGGGACTATTGGCTTCCGGTCTGGATCGGGTTGCCGGTGTCAGGAATAGCGCTCGGAAGGCCCTTTTGCGGGTGGGCGTGTCCGGGAGGTCTTGTTCAAGACATCTTGAGCACATTCTCATTACTCAGGGGCAAGGTCCAGGGGAGCTTGGCGAAGGTCTTGAGCTTTGGCAAGTATCCAATGATCGCGGTGAGCCTCGTCTTTCTCTTCCTATCGGGGAACCCTCGGCGCTCGTCTGAGTCAAGCTTTCTTATTCTTGGAGATCAGACAGATGAATGCCTGCGTTCGAAGAACCGCGAGCCCTTTGACGGCGGTTCGAGTTGGCATGTCGAAATGGGACCGCTCCACAACCGTATCCGCCTCGCGCGGACGGTATCGTCAAGCTGACAAGGAGGTTCTTCAATATGAAAAGAGCGTTGCTCATCATCTTTGCCGTACTCTTGATAGCCGCGCCCCTTTCCTGGGGTGACGAAGCTCCCGTACCGGCCAACGAGAAACATCGGACCACCCTGGGAAAGTACATTACTCCCGGGCAAGCGTACCTGAAATGGAAACAGAGTCCGGGCAAGGTGAAGTTCCTGGATACACGGACCCCGGAAGAATACTATTTCGTGGGACATCCGGACATGGCAATAAACGTGCCTCTCATGTTTGCCACCGGCACACTCAATCCTGCAACTCAGAAGCCGATTCTCAAGAAGAATGACACGTTCGTTGCAGACGTGAAAAAGCGCTTCAAACCCGACGACATGATCGTGGTCTTCTGTCGAAGCGGACTCAGGGCTGCAATGGCGGCAAATGCTCTCGCTAAAGAGGGCTACAAGAATGTCTACAGCCTGTTGGGCGGGTTTGAAGGAGACAAGATCAAGGACAAGGGAAGCTATTACCACGGGAAACGGCTGAAAAACGGGTGGAAGAACGCAGGCGTACCGTGGACCTATGAATTGAAGGAGGAGTTGATCTACCAGCCACCCAAGTGACAAGAAGGAGCTCCTCCTTCCACTTTTCCCGGGAGTCTGTCGAATTGCGAACGTCTCCTTTATCAGGGGACATGATCCGACAATGGAGCACATGGGGGTTTTCGCAGCCTCATGGGTGAGCCTCAGTTCGGCAGACTCCGACGCGCCCACCGTATCGAACGGACCCTGACTCACGCCGGGACCGGCGGACTGAAGGCCGCATTGAAGGAGCACACAGGCGAGGCCGGGTTTTCGTGCTCGGGCACGACGAGATTGACACAGGGAGCGAGAGACCATGTGCGGGGCAGCTTGACCGCTCCTGACCCCGGAAGGAGTTCGACAAGCGGTATGGTGTCATGATATGGTTACGGAGAAACGTCACGGCCCCTCCCTTTTTGCAGCGACTCAACGCACTGCGTCCCAACCGCCGAAATCGTAACAAGATCCCGGAAACACGATCCTGACCGCGTGCCCCCGATTCAGCGGAAATGCGCGTGGGAGAGCGAGAAGGACCGGCAGTCGAAGACGCCGGGAATCCCCTTCCCGAGTAATCGCGGGATCGGGGCGAACATGGCGGGCGACAAAACTCCGGGTTGAGAGAGCCTCGTGGATCTGCAAGCCCGGGCGGTCCCGGTGTTCGACAATCCGGTCAAGAGTGCCGACGGCCGCAACTTGTACGAAAGGATGTCTTATGGCAAGGGAGCATACCATTGTAGGCACGCGGATGACACGGACCGACAGCCTCGCCAAAGTAACCGGGCAAGCGCTCTACACGGCTGACCTCAAGCTGCCCAGGATGCTTTGCGCGAAGGTGCTGCGGAGCCCTCATCCGCATGCAAAAATTCTCAATATCGACACGAGCGGTGCACTTCGACTTCCAGGGGTGAAGGCCGTTGTGACCGCAGCCGACGCCCACGGCGTTAAATGGGGCGTCTTCAAGTACACGCAGGACCATCCGATGATCGCGGAGGAAAAAGTGCGATACGTCGGGGAAGACGTGGCCGGTGTCGCGGCCGTGGATGAGGAGACCGCGCTGGAGGCCCTCGAACGTATCCGGGTCGATTACGAGCCTCTGCCCGCGGTCTTCGATCCCGAGGAGGCCATGAAAGAAGGCGCGCCCCTGATTCATGAAGAGTACGCGAAGAACATCAACATCCATGTCCATATTGAAGTTGGCGATGTTGACGACGCGTTTCAGCAGGCGCACCTCGTGCGGGAAGACACGTTCAATGCCGCGGGCGAAGCCTACTCCACCTTGGAACCGTACGCGGTGGTTGCCCACTATAGCAACGGGTACCTCGACCTCTGGCTGCCCAATGCCGGACCTCACGTACGCGCCAAGGCCCTCTCCAATCTCTTGAAATTGCCTCTCAACAAAGTACGAGTTCGGCGTATCAGTGTGGGAGGCCACTTCGGCGCGCGCTCCGAGGTATCACCGGGAGATCTTATGACATCCCTGCTGGCCATGAAGACAGGTCGGCCGGTCAAGCTCGTGCTGACGCGGGAAGAAAACGCGACCTGTACGCGGCAAGTTCACGCTCTAAGGGCAACGATCAAAACAGGGGTCACCAAAGACGGGACGATCACGGCGAAAGAATTCCGTGTGATCTATGACGGTGGAGCATACAGCAGCACCGGTCCTATTGCCACGTCATGCAGTTGGACATGATCGCGGAAGAGCTCGGCATGGACCCCATGGAGATCAGGCTCAAGAATGGCATCAAGCAGGGGGAAGAGACTGCCACCAGATCGGTGATCGTCAGCGGAGGCCTCGAGGAGCCAATCCGAGTAGCGGTCGAAAGGTCTCATTGGTCTGATAAGCGGGCCAAACGGACCGAAGAGGAGGGAATCGGCATGGGGTGTGTCGGTATCATGTGCGGCTTCCCCATGGGATTCAGGTCCGGCTCCGCGTGCTACGTCAAGATCAATGACGACGGCCAGGCCACCCTTGTGACAGGCATCTGTGACACGGGGATGGGGAACGAGTCTATGGCGATACAGATCGCGTCTGAAGTGCTCGGGATACCCGTCGAAGACATCAACCTGGTCAATGCTGACACCGAGGTCACCAATCTGGACCCCGGCGCATATTCACAGGCCGCTACATTCGTCGGTGGGAATGCAGTGAAGCGCGCGTGCGAAGATGCGAAGCGACAGATATTGAGCCTGGCCGCGGTCAAACTAAAACATCCCGCGGAAGACCTTGACCTGCGGGATCGCACGATCGTCTCCAGGACGGACCCATCAAAGACCATGCCCATGCGCTGGGTCGTACGGGAGGCGTTCTTTCAGGGAAATCCGATCACCGGAACGGGAGCATACATACCAAAAATCGATTTCGAGCGGGAATGGGTCAAAAACCCGTACGGACAGATGGCGGGCACCTTCACATTCGGTTGCTCGGTCGCAGAGGTGACTGTTGACAAAGAGACCGGTCAAGTCACGATACCTCGCTTCTATTCGGCTCACGACTGCGGGAATCCGATCAACACCATGGCGGTGGAGGGGCAGATTGAAGGGTCGGTCCAGCAGGCAGGGGTCGCGATCCTCATGGAAGAGACCCGGTGGACCGACGGCCATCTACTCAACCCCGACCTCCTCCCTTCTCGAATACAAGATGCCGCTGGCCTGCGACATGCCTGCGATCGAACCGTTGATCGTCTGCTCCAACGATCCGGAAGGGCCCTTCGGAGCCAAAGAGGGAGGGCTGAGCACGCGAATGAATGCTTACAGCGCGGTGGTCTGTGCCGCTTACAACGCTTTCCGCGTGCCCCTCAACGAGTTTCCGCTCACTCCCGACCGGGTCCTGAAAGCGCTCGATCCTGCTAAGACCGGGGGTGAATCATGATGCCCGCGAACTTTCAGTATAGGAACCCGAAAGATGTTCAGGAAGCCATTCAATTCTACCGGGAGTACCAGGGCGAGGCCGTGTACCTCAGTGGAGGCACCGACCTGGTTCCTCGTGTCAAACTTGGGCTTGAAAAGCCCAAAGCGCTGATTGACCTGAAACGCATTGCTCCGCTTGCCACAATAGACGATCAGGGAGAATGGATCCGGATCGGATCTCTGGTGCGGATCTTCAACCTCAAGCAAGAGAGCCTCGTTGCAGACTACTTCCCCGCACTCAAGGCCTCACTCGAGGCAACCTCCTGTGAATCCCTCCAAATGAGGGGCACCATCGGCGGCAACCTGCTTCAGAATACCCGATGCCTCTTCTATAACCAATCGGAATTCTGGCGCAAATCCAAAGGCTTTTGTCTGAAAATGGGCGGCGAGACCTGCAATGCCGTCCAGGGCGCGAAGGCGTGCTTTGCCAGCTATTGCAGCGACAATGCCACCGTTCTCTGTACCCTGTCCACTCAGATCGAGCTCTCGGGACCCGAAGGAGAACGGCGCGTTGGTCTGGACGAGCTCTACTCCAATAAGGCGCAGAATCCGTTTGTTCTTCAGCCGGGCGAGATTCTCACGGCTATTCTGATTCCGAAGAAGAAGACTCTCGGTGGTTATGAAAAGGTACGGGTACGGGGCGCCATCGACTATCCACTCCTGGGCCTGGCCTTTTCCTCTGTGAACGGGACGGGCAAACTCGCCGTCGGGGCAGTGGGGCCCAGGCCCTATGTCCAAGACGTGACGCAGCCGTGGCAGGACACCTTGGGAGAAACCGTCGAGGCCCTTGTCAGACAGGTCAAGCCTGTCGGCAACACCGTCCTGGATGCCGGTTATCGAAAACGGATGATTCCCGTGCTGGCCGGAAGGCTTGTGAAAAAGGTAATGGAGGGAGCGAAGTAATGGAGACCTTCAACGTCAAATTGCAGGTGAACGGTGAATCCCTGGAGCTGGATGTAAAGCCTTCCGAGACATTACTTGAGACTCTGAGAGACAGATTGGAGCTCACCGGCGCTAAAGAGGGTTGTGGGCTCGGCGCGTGCGGGAGCTGCACGGTGCTTCTTGACGGACTCCCCACGAGATCGTGCATCGTGCTCACCGCGGAACTGGAAGGATCCGAGGTCATCACCATCGAAGGCTTGTCGGACGGAACAAGACTGCATCCCCTTCAGGAGAGCTTTATGGAGAAAGGCGCGGTGCAGTGCGGGTTCTGTACTCCGGGCATGATACTCACGGCAAAAGGTCTGGTGGAGAGAAACGCCCAGCCCACCAGAGAGGAGATTATCCGGTCCATTTCGTCCAATATGTGCCGATGTACCGGATACAAGAAGATTGTCGAAGCCGTGGAGGCTGCGTCGGCTCCAGGAGCTGGGGAGGCATAGATCGGAAATCCGCACTCGACATGAATGCGTTGTCGGAGGGACTGCCTCCTCTCTTGCCTGACAGTCGATTCCCCGGGAAGCATGGTGCGCATCAGGCCGGCAAGACCTCCCCGAGAGTGCGAACCGAAGGAATGAGCTGAGCCGTCACGAGGTGAGCAGCCTTCAGGAGTGCGACCGGCACCCGGTCGCGGCTTGCCCCAATTCAATGGGGCGGACCGGATTGCCGATCATTAAAGAACTCCCGAAATCTCTCATTGACATATCGTCTGCAAACACGGTGAAGGGAGGCATATTGGCGTAGAAGGTCCTCGCCTTCCTGGGTTAAGGTCGTGCCCTTCGGACCTGACACCAGGATCTGGAATCCCAGGTTGTTCTCCAGGTCCTTGAGCCTCGACCAAACCCAGCGGAAAGGCTTCCCCACCTTCTTGGCGGCCTTATTGATGGATCCGGTTTCCCTGACTGCTCTCAGTATTTCGAGACGTCCCTGGCCTATCACGGGCCGACCAAGGCCATTCTCAATCCACACCTTAGACCTGATCCTCAGTTTCACTCGAGACCGTCCAGGGTTGTCGGGTCACATACCCGAGCGATGGGATTGTGAAGAGAGTCGTCCGAGATCCTGTCCACGGCCTCCGAACGGCCTACCGGTTTACGATTTCCCCCTCGTCACCTGCCAGGTCAGCCTGCGGCGAACCGGTAGTACGTGGCAGGGTCATCCTTGACGATGTAGATCACCCGCACATCATCGGGATTAAGAGCCTTCGCGTTCGGGAACGTCTTGCGCAATTTCTCGAGTCTAACCTTGGCCAGACCGAGAATTTGGTCTCTTTTCCCGAAAACCATGGCTCCAGTGGGGCACGCCTTGACGCAAGCAGGGACATTGTTGCCCCTGATGCGATCAATACACATCGTGCACTTGAAAAGCTGCTTCGTCTTTGAATCCTGTCTGGGAATGTTAAATGGGCAGCCTTCCACGGTGGCTTTGAAATTGAGGTCCTTCGTTTTCGGCGTGAAGAGGACCGCCCCTGTCTTCGCGTCTTGAATGATTTCCCCGTTCTCAGCGACCGCCATGCACCCCGGCGTCAGGCAATGACGACACTGATCTGCGAAGAAGTGCCAGTATGTTTTGCCGTCCTTGCCTCTGCCGTCGTGAAACCGAACCAGTTTCCAGGTCACAGCCGACAGATCCTGGGGGTTCTGATAACTCCCCCAGTTTTTTGTTTTAGTTGCCGGAAGCTGATTCCACTGCTTGCACGCCACCTGACATCCTCGGCATGCGGTACACCGGGAGGTGTCAATAAGTATAGAATATCCTTTGGACATGTCAAGCACCTCCTTATGCCTTTCTCACGTTCACCATGAACGCCTTGAATTCGGGGCACATGGTATTGGCATCTCCCACGGAAGGTGTGAGACGGTTTGCANNGCATCAGCCATCCGAAACAGATCGGCATGCCGACCTGATGGACCGTGCGACCGGCCACCTTGAACGGACGGAATCGTGGGGTCACCATCGCAACACACTCCACTTCACCTCTGACCGACGCAACTTTGACCGGTTGGCCGTTCTTTACCCCAAGTTCCTTGGCGAGCTCTTCACTCATCTCCACGAAGAGCTCGGGCTGGGCTTCGAGCAACCACGGCTGCCAACGGGTAAACGCACCTGTGCACCAGTGCTCGGTGAGCGTGTAGGTACTGCAGACGATCGGGAATTTCGGGTCCCCGGACGCGACCTTGTCGACACTACTTGTGAAAATCTTTATGGCGGGATTGTTCATCTGGGGAGACATGGGGTTCTTGTGCAGTGGACTTTCCAAGGGCTCGTAGTGCTCGGGGAACGGTCCGTCCACCATGCCCGGCCCATAAAGGAATGCGACCCCATCCGTTTTCATGATGAATGGAAGCTTCCCCTTTTTCTTGTCAGCCATTGGCGGCCATGGACCGTCAGGAACATCACCGACCCATTTTCCATTCTCCCATTTGAGGAGAGGGCGCTTCGGGTTCCAAGGTTTTCCGCTGGGATCGCAGGAAGCACGGTTGTATATGACCCGACGGTTTACCGGCCAGACCCAGGACCAGTTGGGATAGAGCCCCAGTCCGGTCGGATCGTCCTTGCCTCTGCGGGCCATCAAGTTCCCGGCATTGGTGTAGCTGCCCGCGTACAGCCAGTTGCCGCACGAAGTGCTCCCATCCTTTTGCAGATAGGCAAATGTGTTTATTTCTTTGGCCATGGCCGTGGGATAAAAGCTGCCATCCTTGCCCGCCCAGTCCTGATGGAGGTTCACCAGGGGCTCGGGAAACTTGCCCCCGGATTGGTACAACTCTCTCAACTTCTTTGTGAGCCGGTTCAAGATTTCACCGTCGGGCAGAGCGTCTCCGGGGGGATTTACCGCTTTGTATCGCCACTGGACCATTCGGCCGCTATTGGTGAGGCTTCCGTTGCGCTCCACGGAGCATGTGGCCGGAAGAAGAAATACCTCGGTCTTGATTGTTTTGGGATCCACTCCTGGCGCGTGCCAGAAGGATGCTGACTCATTGTTGAAGATGTTGGCATGGACGAGCCAGTCGAGGTTTGCCAGGGCCTTCGCGGTCTTTCCCGCGTTGGGGCTGCTGCCGGCCGGATTCTGGCTCCAGAGGATCAATCCCTTGATTTTTCCGTCGTACATCTTGTCGAAGATGTCGAGCCACGAGTAGGTGACCCCATCATCTGCCTTAGGTAACCATGCGTAACCAAAGTCGTTCTTGGCTGTGGCCTTGTCACCGAAGAATGTCTTGAGAAGACTCACCATATATTTGGGATAGTTCTGCCACCAGTTTGCCGATTGCGGTTCCGCGGATGTCGGGGTGTTCGCCTCGAGGTACTGTTCCAAGGTTTGTTGAGACGCACGAGGCACACGAAGGTAGCCGGGGAGCAGGTGGTACAGCAGGCAACCGTCTGTAGAACCTTGAACGTTGGGTTGTCCTCGAAGGGCGTTGATTCCCCCACCGGCAATTCCTATGTTTCCCAGGAGAAGCTGAACAATGGCGCTCGTACGGATGTTCTGCGAACCAACTGTGTGCTGGGTCCAGCCAAGCGCATACATGATCGTCCCGGATTTGTCCCGCACCCCTGTGGAAGCAAACATCTCGTACACTTTCAGGAGGTCATCCTTGGGAGTTCCGGTGATCTCCGATACCTTCTCGGGCGTGTACCGGGAATAGTGCTTCTTCAGGAGTTGGAAAACGCAGCGGGGATGTTTCAGGGTCGAGTCTTTAACGGGCACCCCTTTTGGATCTCTTTTGAATGCCCAGGCGCTTGCATCGTATTTCCTGGTTTTCGCGTCATAACCGGAAAAGAGACCGTCTACAAAATCATACTTCCCGTCCACAATGTACGGAGCGTTCGTATAGTTTTCGACGTACTCTTTGAAATACTTGCCATTTTGGACAATGTAATTGACCATGCCTCCAAGGAATGCGATGTCGGTCCCCGAGCGCAGCGGCGCATAGAAGTCTGCCACCGCCGAGGTCCTGGTGAATCGGGGATCCACGGAGATGACCTTGGCACCCTTTTCTTTGGCCTTCATCACCCAGCGCATGCCAATGGGATGGCATTCCGCAGCGTTACTTCCCATGATGAGGATGCGATCACTGTTCCGGATGTCGACCCAGTGATTGGTCATGGCACCTCGGCCAAAAGACTCCGCGAGAGCCGCGACCGTAGAACTGTGACATATACGGGCCTGGTGATCGAGGTACACGATGCCCAGCACTCTGGTCAGGGCGTTCAGCGGCCAAACCTCCTCGTTGTCGATGTTGGAGCTGCCGATCTGGGCAATAGCCTCTGTTCGGTTCACAACCTGTCCCTTGGCGTTCTTTTCGATAAAGCTGGCATCCCTTGTCTTCTGTATGCGTTTGGCTATCTCGTTTATGGCCCAGTCCCAGGATTTCTCTTGCCATTGATCGCTGCCCGGAGCGCGATACAACACTTTTCGGAGTCGATGCGGATTATTCCCGGTGGTCTGATAGAGAGCGGCGCCTTGGGCGCAGAGCGCTCCCTCATTTATGGGATGATCGGGATCACCCTCGATATTCAGCACTCGTCCTTCTTTTTTGTCGACGCTCACAATCAGCCCGCAGCCCACAGAGCAATACGGACACACCGAAGTGCTGTGCTTGGCGACCTTCATCTTCTTGGTCTTGATCTCATCGGAATATGCGACGAGAGGTCCCAAACCGATACCGAGGGCGGAAAGCGCTGCTCCGCCGCCCACTATTCCGGATACGGCGAGGAATTCACGACGAGTAAAGCTCATGTTCGGACTCCTCTTCTCGGATAAACCAACCCACGGCAGGATCCACTGGGCACTTCTCGAGACATCTCTCCGACCGCATGGCTCCGTCACATCTCTCAGGACAGAACGGCGCGTGCCGCGGACCCAGGCCTCTTGCGTCGGTCAATGGTGCTGCGATACCGCAAAGATGGAAACAGTGCTCACATAGCTGGTGCAGATCCGAGCTGCTCCTGTTATGTCATATCTGACATACCCTAGTGTGCATGATTCCCCCCGTGAATTCCTCGGGTCAAGCCCCCAAACCAGCACCAAGTCAATAGGCTGAGATTACAGGATTATTTCGTAATTGAGGCAGGATGGGCTATGACGTAAAACGCATAAGGCACGTATACGCCCTTCTCGCAGCTTGCTGCAAAAGCTCGTCTTCGTATGACGTGCTCACTTTTGGGTGCAATTGCCGGTCAATTCAGTACAGCCGAGCGCAAGCAACTTCTTTTTCCCGCGGCCACTACCGCGTATCCCTCTCTTTTCCGGCTGTATACTCCGGCTCTATGCCGAGTCTCTTCATCTTCTTCCACAGGGCCTGACGAGTAATCCCAAGCAATCTGGCTGCCTCGGCTTTCTTACCCT
>JARRRG010000509.1:0-3093 GCA_037380965.1 Deltaproteobacteria bacterium | reverse complement strand
GAAGCGACGCGCTGTGGCCAGTTTTACGTCAATCAACGGTGGCTCGGCGGCATGCTCACCAATTTTGCTACCATCAGGAAGAGCGTAGAGAAGCTCAATAGCATCGGTGGAATACTTGAGTCCGCGGATGAAACCAACCTGACCAAAAAGGAACTGTCGAACCTGAGCCGAAGGTACGAAAAACTCAACAAGAACCTGGCAGGCATTCGCGAGATGCGGAAACTTCCAGGAGCGGTCTTTGTTGTGGATCCAAAGAATGAGAATATTGCCGTAAGAGAAGCCAGGAAACTCTCCATTCCGATAGTGGCGATTGTGGATTCCAACTGCGATCCGGACGAAATCGATTATGTGATCCCCGGCAATGACGACGCGATCCGAGCCATACGGCTGTTTTCCTCGAAGATGGCGGATGCCTGCGCCGAAGGCAGGACAATTTACGAGGAATCCTTGAGAGAAGAGCCTGAAGAGGTTGAGGTGGCCTCCGCGGCACCCGTTGCCGAGGCTGCTGAAGCGGCCGAAGAAAGCTCTACTCCGGAAACCGCGGAAGTGGCGAGCGAGGAGAGTGAAGCGGTCGAAGAGCGCGCTGAAAGCCCTGAGCCGGAAGGCCCGGAAATGGAAAGTCCCGAACCAGAAGAACCCGCCGAAGAGGAACGCTCCGTCCAGGCCTGAACCGGCAGGGAGCCCCCCGAACGTTGTGACGGTCCTTCCGAGGTTCTTGGAAATTGCGAGAAGGATACGTGCCAACTCAGCAATGAGTGAAAAGATCTTTTTCGTTCTCCTCATAGAGGTCGGCTCATACGGCTTCGAGCCGACTCTGCGACCGACCTCCCCGAAATCAACCCGCCGAATGGGCGACAGGAGATGACCCGATGGCCATATCAGCAAAGATGGTGAAGGAACTGCGAGAACGGACCGGCATTGGAATGATGGACTGCAAGAATGCTCTGGTTGAAACAGATGGAGATTTGGAGAAAGCGGTCGAGTACCTCCGAAAAAAAGGCGCGCTGAAGGCCGCCAAGCGAGAGGGGCGCGCTACTTCTGAAGGCCGGATCGGATCCTATGTCCACATGCACGGAAGGATTGGGGTATTGGTGGAACTCAAATGTGAAAGCGATTTTGTCGCCAAGACCGATGAGTTCGCGGAGCTCGTCAAGGACCTGTGCATGCATGTGGCGGCTTCGGCTCCCCAGTGGATCTCTGTCGAGGATGTCCCTGAAGAAGTCATCGCGAAAGAAAAAGAAATATATATGGATCAGGCCAAAGACGCGGGCAAGCCGGAGAAAATACTCGAAAAGATCGCTGAAGGCAAGCTCAAGAAATTTTTTTCCGAGGTTTGCCTGCTGGAACAGGGCTTTGTCAAAGATACGGATAAAACCGTCTCTCAGCTCATAAAGGACAAAATCGCAAAGCTCGGGGAAAACATACAGGTGGGTCGTTTCGTTCGTTTTGAGCTGGGCGAAGGATCGTGAGGGCAAGTCCATGGCTATGGGATACCGCCGTGCCCTGCTGAAGATATCCGGTGAGGCACTGGCCGGTGAACGAGGCTATGGGCTGGATCATGCCCGGAGCCTCTGGATAGCAGGTCAGATCGCCGAAGCCGGCCGCGATGGAAGAGAGCTGGGAATTGTCGTGGGCGGCGGTAACATACTGCGAGGTGTTGATGCGGCATCGATAGGAGTTCCACCCGTTGTGGCGGACCAAATGGGAATGATAGCGACAGTCCTCAATGCCATGGCCTTGAAGGCGGCATTGGCAGAGAATGGGCTTGAAGCCCTCATCATGTCGGCATTTTCCGTAGGAAGCTTCGTGGAGACGTTCGATCGGGAACGGGCTATACGCCAGGTCAAGCAGGGAGAGGTGGTTATCTTTGCAGGCGGTACAGGGAACCCCTGCTTCACTACCGATTCCGCGGCTGCCCTCCGGGCGGTGGAGATTGAGGCCGATGTCCTCGTCAAAGCAACCCAGGTTGCCGGCGTCTTTGATAAAGATCCCAGGAAGCACCCGGACGCGGTTTTCTTTGAACGGATCAGTCCTTCGGAAATGCTGGAGAGACGCCTGGAAGTGATTGACGCGGCGTGCGCGGACATGCTGCTGCGGAACAATATCCCTGCGATCGTTCTTGACCTTCATACAGAGGGCAACATCAGCAGGGCCCTGGCGGGTGAAAAGGTGGGAACGGCGATCATGTGAACGGGTTACCGTTCAAGGGCAACCGTTGACCCTTCGGCATCGGCGGCAATGCCGTGGGTCTGGGATTTTCCAAGGGATCGGGAAGAGACAACCATGATTGACGATCTGCATGACGAAATGGAATCATCCATGGAGAAGTCGGTTGAGGCATTACAGAGAGACCTCAAACGCATCCGTACCGGTCGGGCTTCGCTGGCGTTACTCGACGGTATTATGGTGGATTATTATGGTAGTCCCACACCCATAAATCAGCTCGCGACCCTCTCAATTCCAGAGGCGCGCCAGATCGTGATCCAACCTTGGGACTCCCAGGCTGTTCCCGAGATCGAGAAGGCGATCCTCAAGTCGGAACTCGGTCTCACTCCTATGAATGACGGCAAATTAATTCGGATCGTGCTCCCAACGCTGACCGAGGAGAGACGCAGAGAGCTGGTGAAAGTGGTAAAAAGAATGGGGGAGGACTTCAAGATTCAGATTCGCAATCACCGACGAGACGCCAATGAGATGCTCAAGGAGATGAAGAAGGAAAAGGAAATCGGCGAAGACGAGATGCGAAAAGGACAGGATCGCGTTCAAAAGACCACGGACGACTATATTTCTAAAGTGGACGAAATCGTGAATGAAAAAGAGCAAGAGATCATGGAAATTTGATTTGTAGATATTTGTGCTCGTCTACGTAATCATGTACGTGTCACCTGTCTCGACCCTCCCGCTGTTCCCAGGAGGAACTCTTGGTGCTATCCTCTGACTTGCCGCGGCACGTAGCCATCATAATGGACGGTAACGGCCGTTGGGCGCGTCGTCGATTCCTGCCTCGGCTTGAAGGCCATCGTCAGGGAGCTAAATCGGTTCGGCGGGCCGTGGAGTTCGCTCGACGCACCGGCATAGAGATCCTTACACTCT
>JARRRG010000508.1:0-3097 GCA_037380965.1 Deltaproteobacteria bacterium | reverse complement strand
ATATGATCGACGTGCTCACTACTGTTTGTACGGTTTCCCGATACACCCGTTTTGGGCCTTACTAACGGATAACACGGGACTCTTCACGTCCTTGCCCCGTCTCAAAATGTCGGTGGATGTCATGGTAGGCCGCAGAACCTGGGCGCCCGGGAGTTACCGTGCCCCTCCGAGCTCAAAGCCGCTTTCGAGCCAATGAATCGTACCGATAGGCGCTCGGACCGTTGGCCATCTTCTGCGCGATGGCATGTGCGTGTTACCCGGCTCCTGCACGAGACTTCTGCCGCCGGCCAGGCACGGCATCTGCCAGCGGGCCACAACAGGACCCTCATTTACCCCTGATGTCGAAACATACGTCGCCGGGGTGCCCTGGTCAAGCAGCGACACGAGTCAGCAGAGAACAACGTGGGCCCGGCCAGCCGCGATCCCCCTCGTCGCGGACATGACATTGCTCTATCCATGCTTTTATGGATTGACAATATGTTGTACACACGTCCGGTTCTCTGCTGAGGTACAGCCTCGGCAGTCGGACGCAAATCCGGAATATGTTACGTACGAAACGTCCGGTTCAGGGGGAATGATTCCCCGCGGGCTATTCGTATTTTTCCCAGAACACGAGCTTATCGAGCGATTTTCTCGGTCTGGGTTTGGGGTCCTCATCAGGATAGCCGATCGGCACCAGATCGTGCACGAAGAGCTCATCCGGCAAGTTCATGACCTTGTGGGCATCCTTCGGCGCCATTGCCCCCACCCAACAGGTACCGAGGCCCTGATTGACGGCCTCGATCGTCATGTACGCGATTGAAATCATGACCATCTCGCCGGCCTTTATGGTCATTACCTGCTCACCGAGACGATAGGGCGAGAACAAATCGCTCTCGAGCACCACGTTGTCCAAAAAATCATCCGTCCAGTCGATCGCGCCAACCTCGATAACACTCTTCAAGGTTTCTCTTTGCTGCTTTCGAGAGAAATCTCCTGCGACACCGCAACAGACAATGACCGCAGGAGCGTCACGGACGACCGCCTGCCCGCCCGCGGCCTCTGCCAATCCTTCTTTCTTCTCCTTATCCTGGACCACAATGAACCGCCACGGTTGGGTATTTCCCCATGACGGTGCTCGTCTGCCGGCCTCCAGCACCTTTTCGATCTTCTCTTTTTCCACGGGAACGGGCTTCCATTTTCTGATACTGACTCTCTTCAGAATCGCGTCCGACACTTCCATTGCATGTCCTCCTTGAGACGTAGCGAAGTCTTCACAAATCTCATTGTCGTTTTTTCCGGCAAACAGCGTCAAACCCCGAGACGTGCCAACAAACACCTCCTTTCTGAAAGCCGGTGGGTTCGGTTGCTGCCATCCCTTTGTCCTCTTCTCCAAAGGAGTTTGAATCAATCAGGCGTCGATAAGGTTCTGAGGCTCACCGGCCGAAGCGGCTTCAGCGAACGCGTGACACGGAAACCACGATTTGGGCACGTCTCACTGAGGTTCTGCAGCCACTTCTAACCCCTTGGGTCTCCGGGAAGACGGGCACCGGTCACCTTTCTGTATGCGTCCGACGTCCGGTCTCCAGGAATCCCGTCCACCTTGAGGAAGATTCCGGGGTGAGTGTTCAAGAACCGCTGCAGCTTCTTGACCTTCCGAACGGTCTCGGGATCACTGGATCTGCTCATCGAGTACCGTACCACCAACGGGATCTCGTCTTCCATTGGCGAAGGCCGGTCAACGAAAGTGATCATTCCATGTTCCGCCATTCTCCTGAGCAAGACAGCCGCGCCACACTGCTTTGAAACTGCGGAGTCAGACCATGTCTTGTCATCGACGTATTTTCCTCTGAGGTAATGATTTGAAAAACTCCACAGGTACGGCGACCGAACCTCTGGGTGGTGATAGCGGTACCCCCATCCGTTGTACCGTTCCAGTTGGTATAGCGTCCCGGCGAGGGTCCAATCCGTCTTTTCGTTCAAGCGGTGGCCCGCAAGGGCATCCTGAGCGCTCTCTTCCCATGTGAAGGGAGGTGTTCCCTTCTCAGGCCTGCCCTTGGGCTTGTGTACTGTGCGGGCTGTGAGGGGATCGCCATTGTGCAAATGCGTTTGAAAGTCCCGACCAGACTCCATGGAGTGGACAGCGGCTACAAAGAACCAGGGAACCCCCGATTGATCGCTAACGAGCCGATACCGGTCTTCATTAGCAAGGATCTTATCGACGATACGTTCAACGCTCCTCTCGTGGGATTTCCCAATGACACAGCTCTCAAAGAGATCCTCATATTCCCGCCGCAGGGCTGGCGTGAGTCTGATGGCACGCATGGTCGTCCTCCGTTTGACTTGTAAGGATCTTCGAATAGCTCGTACTCGTTTTTCCGGCAATTACCGGCAAACTCTGAGACGTGCCAGCAAACACCGCCTTTCCTGAAGCTTTGTGGTTCCGTGGCCACGATCACTGTTTTTCGGCCGTGAAAGGGGTTCAGATCAATGAGACGTCAAGCGGGACCTCATTGATCGTCTATTCGTCTCAAGGGAAAGTGTTGAGCGTGTTCGGGAGACTCCCCATGCCGGGAGTATTGTACGATGGGTTGATGGTCTGCCAGCCTCCCGGGCTCCAAATTCCCGATGACCCTTTGGAATCATCGCGGATTCCCCCTCTTCGGGAATCAGCACCGGTATCGAGGCTGTTCTTTTCCTTCGTGAGCCTACATCAGGGCCGGCCGCGCTGTCAACTGTTCCTTGAGGCCGGAATCGACGGGCTGTTTTGCGGTAGGAGGAGGCGTTCTGGTTTGCCAGTATTGACCGCTCGGTGTTCACTGGTAGTGCGCGGAGCGGTGCGCTCTAACCGCACGGCATGTGAGTCACCACGAATGCACAGCACATTCCGGGTCCCATTTTCGTTGTCTTTATGCCGCCGGCTTCCCAGCGTCGAGGTCATGCCAAAGGAGGCTGTTGCAGGCCGTGGAGCTCATCGAACGGTACAGTCGCTGCGCCTGACCAACCTAATCCCGACATTGCAGCGGGCGGTCTCCGAGCAACGCACAGGCACAGTCATGGGGAGTACGCGCCAGCCGACCGCTCGCCTACTTCCGGGTTCGGACGGAGTATCCATGAT
>JARRRG010000507.1:0-7172 GCA_037380965.1 Deltaproteobacteria bacterium | reverse complement strand
CCCTAATCTGAAAGGGACATGGGTAGGCACAGGCATGTCGGTTCGATTTCAGAAAGGTCCTGAGCCTGACCCCAATGTCCACGGCATGCCGAAAAGCGGACCCCAGGAAGTGGAGTTCACTGTTACTGTCGACAAGCAAGACGGATTTCGCTTCTCAGGAAGGAAGACCTCGGCTAACCACAAGGAAGCCATTGTTGGAGTGATAGGTTTTGACAACAAGACTGCTTACGTAGTGGACCACAATGGAATCGAGTTCTGGCGAATTGTCTCGCCGGACAAGGTGGAAAGTGTCTACCTCCACACGACAAAGGACGACTCTGTCGCTGCACGAGGTGTCCTGGTCCGAAAACGCTAAGAGGCTGTCTCGGCTCGAATCTTAATCTCAGCCCACAAGTTCCACCTCACGACGTGTGAAGCATGATTCCGCCGGCCCGGAGCAGTCATCTGCTTACCCCCTTTCATCGTGGGACCTGTCTCTCTTCACGTTCGAGCAGGAACAGCCTGTGATTGGTAGGATTCACGTTCGGATGGAAAAACGGGTAAGATCGGGTGACTCGTTTCAAGGTTACAGGAGTGAATCTTGATATTTCGCCAGGTCAGCCCGATCGGGTGCGTCTCAATCGTTCACTTCAAAGGAGCCTTCAAGAGGCGAATGTCGTCTATCCAGGCTGTCCCTGTCCCGTTGATTACGAGATTCAGCTTTATAAGATCGGGCTTCTCTCCCTTCTTGAGGAAGAATGGGGTCTCCTCGGTGGTCCACCCGGTCGTGCCTGAAAGGGGGGTCTGGAGACCTCGAGAAAAGTACTGGCCCTTACCCGGAAAATGACACCACATTTCCAGAAACACCATTCCGGTCACATCCTGCGTTCGCACGCGGGCCTGATAGATGAGCCGCGCATTGTCCACGCTTACATCACTGACCTCAAACAATCGAACGACCCTCGGCCTGTCCGCCACGATCTTCAGGCACCATCTGCCATCCGCCGGGGTCTTTTTATCGATCTCGACACCAGATCTGGAAATGACCCCTTTCATATCGTCCAACGCAAACCTCTTGAGCACGATCACCTCCGCCCAGGCAACCGACAACCCCGTGAGCGCCAGGATGCAGGCTATCTGTACCGAAAAAAGGAACGATCTCTTGCCCGGTTTCATCGAGTACCCCTCTTATCCACGTGCTTCGGATAGGAGTAAGTTAAGCACAACGTAAAGGAGTTCGCCACATGTTTCGGGATGGAAGGCTCAAGCAGGACAGACAACATCGAATTCCGAATTACGCGAATTCCGGAATTCCGGAGACACCATACTTGTTTTGGTCGAGCGTTCGTCGAGGCTTTCGGGCCAGGCTCTGGCGCCGTATCGATCTGGCCAAAGCCGATTCCAGCCTCGTGATGAAGTAATTATGTACCAACGATCTGCCTGTACGCCGGTGCCGCCCAAGCGCTTCGAACTCAGTATCTGAACACTCGCTCGAAAGAAAGGTCACGCAGTTTGGTACCCTCTCCAGCAGAGGCGCTACCTCCGCCAACTCATCGACTTGGCCGTGAGCCGGATGTAGACCTCGTAACCCTCATCAGACAAGAACGTCCGCTGCCGACGATTCCCTCGCCATGAGATGAGAATACCATGACTTCTGGGCGACAACTCAAATTAGATATGGTGTCGCTGGAATCGGGAATCAGACGAGACGGAATCAGAGACCGCACGGGGAGTGAACCGGTGCTTCCAGAGGACTGAGACGGGCTCGGGGGATAGCTCGCTCAAAAACATGCCCGAATCGCAAAGGGGGACACACTCTTGGAACCATCGGCCAATCAGACCTCTCCTTCAGGCCTGACTGCCGATGTGAATCCACCAATCTGGTCCCCGAGAACCAGATATCTGCCGCACAACCAACGTAGACCGTGGATTATGGTTACGGGGAAGGGCATTGTAAAACCTTTTATTTTGTGTTAAGAAATCCAGCCCCATAGAGTCATGTATGAGGTCCACCCGCACAGAGGATGATGCTCCTCGCGGAGTTTCATCTGTGTAAAGGGTAATGGCCCGGCCGGCTTGAAGAGGCCCCGGACCCGATTAGGACAAAGAGGGCTGCTTCTCTAACCCATCGTGATTTTGCCGCTTGGTGGTTTCACGGTGGACTGTGACGAGCCGCTCACGAGAGGAGGATGGGATGCGTAGACTTTCCATGAGCTTGGTTCTGGTCCTAGCCGTTATTCTGGCTGTTTCACTCAACGGCTGGAGCCGTAGTCGCACTCCAGTGATCAAGATAGGACTCAATGTACCCATCACCGGGGACATTCCCAAGGTGGGGGAGGGTTCCAAATTCGCCGCCCAGTTATGGCTGAAGGAGATCAACGAGGCGGGCGGACTGGAAGTGGGCGGCAAGAAGTACCCTGTGGAGCTGGTCATAGAAGACAATGAGTCCAAGGCCGAGTCAGCCGTCAAAGCACAGACCAAGATGATCACCGAAGACGAGGTCGTCGCCATCGTGGGGCCGCAAGCTTCCAGCCAAGCCATACCGGCTGGGAGTGTTGCCCAAAACTATAAAACCCCCATGATCAGTCCATGGTCCACCAATCCCAACACCACCAAAGATCGGCCCTATGTGTTCCGCGGCTGTTTCCTGGACCCATTCCAGGGGCCGGTGGTGGCCAACTTTATCAAGGACAAATTCGGATACTTACCAAAATCATCAACTCCGGAGCCGAGTTCCTTTTCACGCCCCAGTATTACAATGAAGTGGCTCTGATCGTGAAACAAGCCCATGAACTGGGATGGAAGAAGCCCATCGTGGGAAGTGACAGCTGGGGTTCGGCAGAGACTGTGGCCCTGTGCGGAAAGGACTGTTACGGTCTCTTTTTTAGTACCCATTTCGCTGCCGCAGGAGCCAAAGGCGCTACAAAAGAGTTCATCGATCGGTACAAGAAAGCTTACGGCTATGTGCCCGATGATGTGGCCGCATTGACGTGGGATTCCCTGCGCTTGATCCAACAGGCAATTCAGGATGCCGGTACCTTCACCGGCAGACCCAAGAAGGATCGTAAGGCCGTGCGCGATGCTCTGGCCAAGATCAAGAATTTCAAAGGAATCACCGGCAACATGACCTTTACGCAAGACGGTGACCCCATCAAATGCGCTGTGATTGTTCGCATCAACGACAAGGGCCAGTTCGAATTTTACAAATCGGTCTGCCCGTAGCGATCAATGGGGCTCCGTCCTCCGGAGAAGTCGGCACCCGTTACGGAGCAACCTCGAGACGGACTGCCATCCCCAGCTCTCATAAATCGGAGCTCCACAACGAAGAATGGCAGCCTGGGAAGGCGTGTCCGTGATATCCCGGAAACATCGCAAAAGACCCTTATGCTCTCTCGTGCTGCTCCTTATCATAAGCGAGGCTTGGATGCGGCAAGCATGAGAAACCAGATCGACCTGGGGCATGTCCATTCGTCAAGAATGTGCGTTGGACCACCTCAGAGGTACACGGTTCAGGAGAATTGATTTCGTCGGCGGACTTTACTACAGGGTGGCTGTCGGCCCCGAGTCTGTGTTGTCTCTAAAGAGAGCCTGTTCATGGACTTTTGTTTGCAAAACCTCATAAACGCCCTCCAGTGGGGCAGTTTTTATGCCCTTATCGCCCTGGGATACTCCATGGTGTACAGCATCATGATGGTGTTCAATTTTGCTCATGGCGATGTCTTCATGACCGGAGCATATATAGGTTTCGGTGTAGCTTCCCTGCTGCTGGCTATCGACCTTTGCGCGAAGCCCCTAGAGCTTCGGCCGCAATCACCGGCCTCATGATCGGTATCATCCTCGAGACCGGCAACCTTGCTCTCCTGGGCGCCCGACGCCTCAGCTTCCCCGAACTGATCCATTCCACCACGTACGACCTGGGCGGCGTGTTCGTGACAAACAAGAAGATCCTCATTGTGGTCGTTTCCCTGGCGCTGATGTATGCCTTGCATAAGTTTATCCAGAAGACCCGCTGGGGAATGGCCATGCGTGCCATGTCCTTTGATTTTGAGATCGTGCCCTTGATGGGAGTTTCGCTCAATGTTATTGCGCCGTTGACTTTCGCCATCGGCTCGGCCCTCGCGGCTGCAGCGGGTATTCTCTATGGTTTGGCCTATCCCGTGCTCGATCCGTATATGGGTGTGATGCTCGGGTGGAAAGCCTTCGTGGCGGCGATTCTGGGTGGACGGGGATCCATCCTGGGTGCGGCTCTGGCAGGATTTCTTCTCGGTTTCATCGAAATCTTCGTGCCCATGGTCTTTCCGTCGACTCTAAGGGATTTAATTGCTTATTCGATCATTCTCGTCATTTTGACATTCAGACCCTTTGGTTTCTTCGGTCAACCCCACAGCACGCAACTGAGACTGTAATACGATGAGGAACCGACGTTCGTGAAACACGATGACCAGCCTCTGACCGATACAAGAGCACTTATGGAAGAGTTTGCCGTGCAGGTCCAGGCTCCGCCTTCCAGAATGCAACGTATTCGCGCGACATTTGCCACTATCCCCATGCTTGGGTGGCTCGCGGGAATTCTCGGCGCTGTATTCATCGAACGCTACTTTGGGGATGAGCTCTCATACCAGCTTTATCTGCCAAAGCTACCGGTATTGTTCGGCTGCCTCGTCATGTTCAAGAAACCTCTGCTTATTCCGAATGCCCTGGCATATGTGAGTCTGATCTATGTGATTCCCATAGCTGGGATAGCCCGTCTCACCGCGGGCATAACGAATCGTCTGGCCGCGGTCTTGGATCGAGGTCCCATTGCGGTGTCCTGTCTGATCCATCTGGCGCTGCTCTATTGTGCGCTCCATTACTGGGCCGATCTGAGCGACTATCGCCTCCTGGTGCTCAAACTGACCATGATCGCGGTGATGCTCACACTCAGCATCAATGTCATAAACGGATATATGGGGGAATTCTCATGCTCGCACCCGGGTTTCATGGCCTTGGGGGCGTATTCCGCTTCGACATTGACGCTGTTCTTTTTCGCCAATGACCGGCTGTTCGGGCCCGCGGTATTGCCCGCAGCTCTGGGACCCTATTGTTTCCCCCTGGCGTTGATAATCGGAGGGTTCGTGGCTGCAGCCGCGGCGCTCCTCGTCGCCATCCCGTCCTTTAGAACTCGAGGGGACTACCTGGCCATCATTTCTCTGGCCTTCATGTTCATCGTGAAGAGCCTTATTGAAAACCTGGATTGGCTGGGAGGACCCCGAGGCATGTCCAGTCAGCCCGACTGGTCCTCTCTGCCGGTGGTATATACGTGGATGGTTGCGTGCATCTGGGTAATCAACAACTTTGTCCGCTCCATTTATGGCAAAGCTCTCAACGCGGTGCGAGACAGTGAAATGGCGGCCGACGCCATGACGGTCAACACTCGTAAAACCAAAATGGTAGCGTTCATGCTGGGTGCGTTCTGGGCTGGGGTGGCGGGCGGGCTCTTTGCGCATGTCATGCGTTTTGTGAACCCGGGCACATTCGGCATTCAGCGTTTGGCAGAGATCCTTGCCATGGTGTATTTTGGAGGGCTCAATTCGGTGGTGGGGTCTATATTCGGAGCGGTGAGCATCAACCTGATCAGTGAAATGTTACGTCCTCTGGAGATTTACAAATGGATTGTGATCCCTGTCATACTGATCCTGGTGATGATCTACCTTCCCTACGGATTGCTGGGGTTTCGAGAGTTCGACGTGAAAAAGATTCTCAGGCCAAGGAACATCAAGACGGTTCGAGGAGAGTAGCTCATGCCTCTGCTCCGTGTTTCGAATATGACCCACTACTTTGGCGGTCTGAGGGCAGTGTACCACTATAACCTTACCCTCGAGCCGGGGGAGATCCGTGGGCTCATCGGTCCGAATGGCGCGGGAAAGACCACTGTCTTCAATCTGATCACCGGAATTTACGCCCCCACGGAGGGCACTGTGGAACTGGCAGGTCGAAGCCTCACCGGGCAGCGGCCTCATCAAATCGCGGCTCAGGGATTAGGCCGTACCTTTCAGAACCTCCTCCTGTGGCGTCACATGACCGTTGAAGAGCATGTGAAAATGGCTCACTATTCACAGCTCAGGTATGGATTGATCGGGGCCCTGTTCGGTACCCCTGCGCGAGGCTCAGAAGAACGACGGGTGGCTGAGAACTCCATGCGCCTCATGGAGATCTTCGATGTGGCAAGGTACCGAGATCTCCTCGTGGGTAATCTCCCTTATGGAGCGCAGCGTCGCGTCGAAATGGCCCGTGCCATGGCGATCAATCCAAAGGTTCTGCTTCTTGACGAGCCCACCGCAGGGATGACCCCCGAAGAACTGATCAGGATGATCGGGACCATACGCCAGATCCACAGAGACTTTGGTGTGGCAATCCTCCTCATAGAGCACAGGCTGAAGTTTGTCATGGAGCTCTGCCAGCAAATCCAGACGCTCGTTTTCGGCGAAGTAATCGCCGAAGGAACGCCCGAAGAGATCCAACACAATCCCCACGTGATCGAAGCCTATTTGGGCAAGGAGGAAATAGCCTGATACAATTGATAGTGGAAAGACTGCAAGTCTCTTATGGGAACATAAGGGCATTGCACGGCATTGACTTTTCCATCGACAAAGGGGAGATTGTCTGCATCATTTGCCCGAAAGGATAAGCATAACTTTCCACAGGATATCCGTTCGGTCTTTTCCATTTTTCCGCGCCTTAAGGAACGCGAAACCCAAGCGGCCGGAACCCTAAGCGGCGGCGAACAACAGATGCTGGCCGTTGGCAGAGCGTACATGAGCGGTCGAAAAATGATGCTGCTGGATGAACCTTCCATGGGGCTGGCTCCACTGCTGATGCTCTCCATGTTCGAAGCCCTCGATGAGATCAACAGAACCGGCACGACAATCCTGCTCGTGGAACAGAATGCCCGCCTCGCCCTGAAATTCGCTCAGCGTGGGTATGTGATGGAGAACGGTCATATAGTCCTGAAAGGAGAATCCCGTGTGCTGCGGGTGGATCCCCAAATCAAGGCTGCATACCTTGGAGGGTGAATGCCGCCCCGAAGGCGGATCTCTTGGAATTCCGGAATGCCTAACGAGCACGTGCCTTCGCCTCATCCCCGGCCATCGCCTACTTCAATCTCTACGTCGGCAGTGCAGACCGCCACCTCCATGTTATCGACGTCAGGAATG
>JARRRG010000506.1:0-4014 GCA_037380965.1 Deltaproteobacteria bacterium | reverse complement strand
TGATGGAAGTACTCGCGGCCGTGTTCTGGGCTGCAACCACCATTTATCTCAAGAAATTGGTGAGGGAAAGGCCTATCACCCATTTTCAGACACTCTTCGCCCAGCTCTTCTTTTCTATCCCCCTGCTCGCCGCGGCATACCTGATCGTGGAATGGAACCGTTCCCTCACGATCACACTCCCGGTCCTTTCCGCGTTCGCGTACCAAACGCTCTTGGTTGCCTTCTTCAGCTACCTTCTCTGGTTCTGGATGATACACCACTATCCGGTGAGCCGGCTGGCCGCATTCACCTTTTTGGCTCCCCTCTTTGGAGTGATATTCAGCGGACTCTTGCTCGGAGAGGCTCTGACGCCCATGCTCCTGGGGGGCCTCACACGGGTCGCGGTGGGCATTTATCTCGTGAACCGACCCGCTACGGCAGTTTCTAGGGGATGAGCCCGTCTCGGTAGACCCACCGCGCCGGGACAAGGGTGACACAAAAAAAGGGGAGCTCTCGAGAGAGAGTTCCCCATCGTTCGGCTTAGCATTGAAGCGACCTCCGTGCGCAAACAGACTTTTCCCGCAAATTCTACCGGAGGCCGCGTGCGTCGTTTCAGTCTGCTATTACTCTTTTCCCCATTGCATCTTCGTGGATGGGCCCCTCGATTCAACGCTAACCTGAGGAGCCGCCGTGGACTGAGCCCTGATTTGACCTTGCGAGGAGCCTGGCTGAGAGGTGACGATAGCCGGTTTGGGCTCTTCTTTACCCCAGCTGAAGGACCGCTTGCTCTCTGGTTTCTCCGTTCCTTTACCCCATTTGAAGCCGCGCTTGGAGCTCGGCGGCGGTGAAACACTCCGCCGCGTCTGTCTGCTGACCCTGGACCGGGAACTTCGACGAGGCCTTTCAATCGTGGCTCGAGAGGGTGCTCTCCTGGCGAGTAATCGCCGTACCCCTGGGGACCAGACTGTTGCCCGTAGCCCGGTTGCGCGTACTGCTGGCCATAAGCCGGCTGACCGTATTGCTGGCCGTAACCGGGTTGGGCGTACTGTTGCCCGTAACCGGGTTGGGCATACTGCTGGCCGTAGCCCGGTTGGGCATACTGCTGGCCGTAACCGGGTTGCGCGTACTGCTGGCCGTAGCCTCCATACCCTTGGCCGGGATAGCTGCTGCCGTAATAATTCTGAGCGAGGGCAATATCCCCCATTCCGAGAATGACCACGAATAGAGTCAGCCTGATTAGCATGCGTTTCATTATAGACTCCTTTGTTCCCTTTTCGGAGGCTATCACTCTTGCATCAGAAAGAGCGAAAGGTCAACAGTTGAATACGGTATGAAAATTTGTCTTTTAATTTTAGACAATTCACTCTGAAAAATCAAGCTGCTTTTTCAAACTTTCGCGGCCCGGTTGACTTGTGCGCGCCAGGTGTTTATTTTGCCACTTCATGAAGGTGGCTCATCTCTCAGATTTGCATATTGGCTAGCACATCTCCCGGGTGAAACTGGAAGCACTGGAAAGGGATCTTGTTTCCGAGGGCCTCGATCTCTTGATCGTGTCCGGGGATATCACCGACCGGGGCCGAATTTGGCAATTCCGGCTGGCCCTCGATTTCCTCCGGTCCCTGAACATTCCATTCATCACGGTCCCAGGAAACCGAGAGATCAGCGTTGGAGCCGTATGGGAGTGGATGTTCCCTGTGACGGCCATGAGACGATACCGGGGCTTTTTTGGAGACCATGACCGAATCGTGTACCAATCCGATGAAGAGAAGGCTGTCTTCTTCGGTCTCAATTCCGTCCATCGATTTCCGTCCTGGCCGGGAAGCATTGCCCGGAGAAGCCGTTACTGGCTGAAAGAGCAGGCCTCCGGTTTTCCCGGCTATTTCAAGGCGCTCTTCCTTCATCACCCGGTCCTCCCGGTAATTCGCAGTTCCTCCTTCTGGGCCCACACTCTCTCGGACGCGGGGGAAGTCCTGAACCTGTGCACCCAGACCGGCATATCCCTCATACTGCAGGGGCACAAGCATCGCTCGTCAGTTATGGAGATCCGGTTTCCCGAACGACAGGCCAGCGTCGTGGTGTCATCGTGCGGAGCGCCGCTGATGCCTCACTGGGATTCCGTCTACCATGTCATAAAGATCTCACCGCCGTTGATCGTCATCCAGCCGAGGGAATTTTGCGAGGGAACCTTCGAAAGGAAAAGCTCTCACCAGTTCTCCACGAACCCGAATGACGCGGACCCCGGCCGGACTCAGTGAATCGACGTGATTCGTTTTTCGATCCCGCAGCCACTGTTGGCGTTGCGGTCGGGGACTGCTTCCCGCAAAACCCCCATTGTCGCCGAATCGGTCGCGAATGCTAACTGAGATGTTTGACTCGAGAAGCGGAAGAGCGATTCTTGTTTTCCTCTGCATCGGAGCGCCTGATATACAGAGGGGTCAGAGAATGGATCTCGTCGCCTTCACCGTTCAGGAATCTTTGCCGGGCCAGTATCCCGCAAGCCGCGGCCGACGGTACCCGAACGGGTCTCCGAATCAGGTGGCGCCCCATGTCCGCCAATCCCTCCGTCACTTCATCTCCGCACAGGATGAGCCCCTCCTCGTGCGGCTGAACAGAATTCTTCAGGTTCGCCCGCGAGACCAGTATCGGTCCGTCGAGGAGCTCCAGTCGTTCGCTCTCTTTGGCATACAGAGCCGCGTACAGCTCGTCCCGTCGGGCATCGATGACGGCAAGTCCTCTCTCCCCCGGCTTGAGTGCCTGCCATGCCATAATTTCCAGACTGGATATTCCGGCTACAGGCTTTCCCAGGGCCAGAGCCATGCCTTTCACCACAGCCATGCCGACCCGAATCCCGGAAAATGAGCCCGGGCCCTTTGCTACAGCGAATCCATCCACTTGTTCCAGCTCAATGCGCGCCTCACGCATGAGCGACGCGATCATTGGAGCGAGGTTTTCCAGGTGTTCTCGGCCGGGTGGCAGGACGTTCTCGCAGAGGACGCGGTCTTCCCCCGTTGCGGCAACGCTCAGGTACGGTGTGGTGGAGTGTACGGCAAGAACAAACACGGTAGAATCACTTCAGCAGACGGAGACTTGGAACAGGCTCGATCGCTACGAAGCAGCTCGCTCCCCCACAGGCTGGGTCAATGAAGCCGCGGCTTCCGGACGTGGCCGGCCAAGGCCTGTCTCTTGATCTACGGCTTGAGCGACCATCCCTGAGTCATGATTCTATTGATATCATTGTAAAATACCAAAACCATGAGCAGGACGAGAAAGAGCAGGCCCGCGTGAGTCGCGATCTCTCTGACCTTTCCCGTAACCGGTCGACGAATCACTGCCTCTATCGCGAAAAACATCAGGTGTCCGCCGTCGAGAATGGGAATGGGCAAGAGGTTGATTATGGCAAGATTGATGCTGATAAAAGCCATCAAGAAGATGAAGCTGAACAACCCCGCCTTCAGGCTTTCCCCCGATGCTTGGGCTATGGTGATGGGCCCGGCCAGCTCTTTGGCGCTCACTTGCATCCGGGCCAGTTTCACCAGAGTTTCAAGTATGAGACCTGTCAAATGAACGGTGAATCGAACCCCTTCATACGCGGATGCAAAAAACCCGAGGCGGATCGGCATCACACCTATACGCCCAACCGACCTGCCGGCCACATTCTCCAGCTTACTCGCGCGAGGCGTCACCTTCAGATCAAGCTTCTCTTCGCCCCTCTGCACGGTAAAGCTCAAGGTTTTGCCCGGATTCTTCTCGATGATTCTCCGCATGGCATCCCACCGTGTTACCGGCTTGCCATCGACCGCGAGCACCTTGTCGCCCGCCCGTAACCCCGCGTCCATGGCCGGGGTGTCTTTAAAGACTTTTCCGATGTTCGTCGGGCCGGCGAGCCACCCCGCGCCGAAGGCCACACAGATAAGGACCATCGCCATCAGATAGTTCGATACGGGGCCCGCGGCCACAATGGCCATGCGTACGAGAAGGGGCTTATTGGTGAACGCCCGGTGTTCCTCCTCCGGCGGGATTTGTTCATCAGATTCG
>JARRRG010000505.1:0-3101 GCA_037380965.1 Deltaproteobacteria bacterium | reverse complement strand
GAGCGGCCTGGCCGAGGCCATCGAGATCGTTAATGCGAGTCCGTACGGCCACACCGCGGTCATCTACACCGAGAACGGGGGACTGGCTCGGCGTTTCATCCGTGAGGTGAACACCGGACAGGTGGGTATTAACGTGGGGACGCCAGCTCCCATAGCCTTCTATCCCGTGGGAGGCCGCAAGATCTCTCTGTTCGGATCGCATCGGGGCCGGGCCAACGACGCGGTAGATTTCTATACGGACAAGAAGGTTGTGGTGACACGATGGAACACTGACATCGAAGAGCCTCCCCCCGGCAAGAAAGCCGAGCGCAGCTCGGTTGTATTCTAGCAGATGGATACCATATTTCTCCAGGCAGTGATCAACGGCCTTCTGCTCGGCGGTGTATATGCCGCCTATTCGGCAGGTTTTTCTCTGATCTTTGGGGTGATGGGCGTGGTCAATCTCGCGCACGGCGAATTGATCATGCTCGGGGCATTTACGTCATACTGGATGTTCCAGATCTGGCACATGGATCCGTACCTCACTGCGCCTTTTTCCGCGGCATTCCTCTTTGTATTCGGTTATTTCATCCAGCGGTACATTATCAACCGGGTCATCGAGCTCCCGCATATCATGAGTTACATCCTGACGTTCGGGATTCATCTCATCGTGGCCAACGTCGCGGTGAAGCTTTGGACCCACGACTTTCGGACTATCACCACCTCGTATTCGGGAGCGAATGCTGCGTTGATGGGCTTGAATATCCCGTACGCCCGGCTCGCGACATTTTTCCTGGCTCTTTTTGTGATTGCACTTCTCTGGTTCTTCCTGGCGCGGACCGAAACCGGCCGAGCCATTCGAGCCACTGCCATGGACAAGGAAGTGGCGCGCCTGATGGGCGTGGATATTCGAAAGATCTATGCCATCACCTTCGGGCTGGGAGCCGGGGTGACCGGTCTTGCCGGAGCGGCGATCAGTCCTTTTGTCATCATCTTCCCGGAGATGGGGCTCGAGTACACGATCGTCGCGTTCTGCGTGGTTGTGCTGGGTGGGATGGGCTACATGCCCGGAGCGCTTTGGGGCGGGTTCATACTCGGAGTCGCCCAATCGATGGCTGCAACCTATCTGAGCGCGGGGATCTCGGTCGCCACCACATTCCTCATTCTCTTTTTCATGCTGGTGTTCCGTCCTACCGGCATTGTCGGGAAAGGATCGGTTGCATGACGATGGGCAGGTCAGGGCACTGATGACCAGGGAAAGTCGGAAAAGGTTATTCTGGGTCTGTTTCGTCTGCTCGCTGGTCGTGGTCGGTCTCATCCCGGTATTTACGCAATCCGAGTATCTGCTGCGATTGGCCAGCCTGGTGATCCTCTGGATCGGCATGGCCGGATGCTGGAATATCACGAGCGGGTACACGGGGTACATTGATTTTGGCCCGGTGGTGTATTTCGGAATCGGCTCGTACGCGACGGCCATTGCCATGGCCAAGTATGGCAGTCCCTTTTTCCCTGCCGTCGCGCTCAGCGGCATCGTAGCGGCAGTGATATCTGCGCCTATTGGACTGACAACGTTGCGCCTCAGAGGAGCGTACTTCGCGATCGCCACCTTTGCATTCGCGGAGACCATGAGGCAGGTTGCGCTGGAATTCGACCGCACCTTAGGGGTTTCGTTCTTCGAGGGGAGTCACGGGATAACGTTGCCCATGCCGGATCACGAAAACACGTTCTTCTTTTACTGCATATTCGTCGTCACGGTGGCTGTGGTCCTGGTTCACTACTCCATCGAGCATTCAAAGTTCGGGTTTGGACTCAAGGCTATACACGAAGCCGAGGACGCCGCGGAGATAGCAGGGGTCAACACCACCGGCATTAAGCTGAGGGCGTACGTGACGAGCGCGTTCTTTCTCGGAATGCTCGGCGGCATAGAAGCCTATTGGATTACGTACATTACGCCTGCGGATGTGTTCAGCGTTCACAGGACGGTACAGATGGTGATCATGACACTGCTCGGGGGCATGGGAACGTTCCTTGGTCCCGTGGTAGGCGCGTCTTTTCTCACGATCGTCTCTGAAATACTCGGGACCACATTTGTCGAGTATTACCTGATCATGGTCGGCGCGATCATCATCTGCATCATCCTGATCATGCCCAAGGGAATCATTGGGACCATCAAGGACTGGAAGGGGCTGCGATTCATCTGACGCTCGCGGGCGAGAGGGTCGTAACGGATTCGGACGGTATCATGGGTGTGCTTGACGTTCGCGAACTGACAAAGCATTTCGGCGCATTGACTGCCGTTGAAATGGTCAGCTTCTCCCTCGAGGAGGGGGAGATCCTCGGCATGATAGGCCCCAATGGCGCGGGTAAGACCACCATTTTCAACATGATGATCGGCGTGTACCCGGTCACGTCAGGAAAAGTGATTTTTGGAGGGCGGGACATAACGGGGATGAAACCGCACCGAATCTGTCGGCTCGGCCTTACCAAGACTTCTCAGATCATGGAGCCGTTCCCCGCCATGACCGTCTTCGAGAACGTGCTGGTGGCCGCGTTGCACGGCGGTCAAATGAACATGGCGGATTCGCGGAAAAAGACTGAGGAAGTGATCGATTTCGTAGGGCTTTCCGCAGAAAGTGAAATGCCCGCGGCCGCGGTGTCCGTTCCGTCTCGAAGGAGGCTCGAGCTCGCGCGAGTCCTTGCCAGCGGTGCAAAGGTCTTGCTCCTCGATGAAAACATGGCCGGCCTCAATCCCCATGAGATCGACGAGGCATTGGATCTGCTCAGAAAAATTCGCGCATCCGGGAAGTCACTCATCGTGGTCGAGCACATCATGCGTGCGGTCATGGGGATCTCGGATCGGATCATCGTGCTCAATTACGGGGCGAAAATCGCGGAAGGCTCACCTGAAGAAGTGGCCAACAATGACGAGGTCATCGAAGCGTACCTGGGGAAGCGGGCTGTTTCTCTCTAGGATTCGGGCGATATGAATGACGTAATTCTCAGACTGGACCAGATCGATGTCTCGTACGGGGACGTCCAGGTACTCTGGAATATCAGCCTGGAAGTAAAACGCGGAGAAAGTGTCTCCGTTATTGGTCCCAACGGAGCAGGCAAGAGCACAC
>JARRRG010000504.1:0-3104 GCA_037380965.1 Deltaproteobacteria bacterium | reverse complement strand
TGGAGGATCTCATTTTCGTCAGCCCGTCTGTCCTGGCCGTCTCTCAATGGCAGCAGGCTGACGATTACCGATCTGGAATGCCGGAGCGCGTCGGGTGACTCACTCCGTCTCCAGGTCCCCAAAATCGTCTTTGAAGCCAGGTTGGTTCCGAGAGCGTGCGGTGCTCTTGTCATTGACCGAGTGCACGTCTCAAACCCCGTCGTCTACCTTCCGACCTCGACGGACCGGGGTAGGAGCCGAGATTCTACCGGCCGCAGTACCGGATTCGCCGGCCTCTTCGTCTGCCCTCGGGTTCGAAATCTCGAGGTGAAAAAAGGTATCATCGTCCTCCAGGGGTCTCGGCGGTCCGCCCTCCAGGAGAAGATTGTGCTCCATCACATTCAGGTGGTGGGAAAAAATGTCGGGGTCAAAGGAGCCGAGGACTTTGCCGCCACCGGCGAGGTCAAGGGCCCGGAAGGCCACGGATACTTCGACATTGCCGGCCGCGTGAACACGACCTCCTTTTCCAGATCAGACTGGGGCGGGCGCATGAAAGCCACCCTTTCGGACTGCCCGGTATTGGCGGTTCGTCTTCTGGCGTCTCGTATTGGATGGAAGATTCCCCTTTCAAGGGGCACGGTGAACCTGCACATCGAGGCGAATGGCCGAGTAAGAAACGGTCACATGAGTGGCAGCGTAGAGCTCTCGCGTGCCACGGTGCTTCCGGCGGGCATTTTTCGCGGGCGCGTTCCAATTAATAAGGCGGCTGCCCGTTTCTCCGCGGACCGGCATGAGGACTCCGTCTCAATCCACCTCGCGCAGCTCCTGCTTCCCGGCATGAATCTGTCGGTCGAGGCCAGAGCCGATAAACTCTTTACGGACCGCGCAACCCTCACGGTGACGGTGAAAAAGGCCGTGCTCGATCTTGCCGGACTCTTTCCGCTCATCCCCATAAAGTTGCTCAAAGCCGAAGACAGGGAGCGCCTTCTGGGCGCAGGATTAAAAGGCCGTATTCTCATCACCGGCGCGACCTGGCGCGGCAAACTCTCTCGCGTGCTCACTGAAGGAACGTGGCCGGGAACGCTGGTAATTAACGCCTTCCTCGAGAAGGTGTCGGCCTTCCTGCCCGGATTGGGGCTGCCAATTCAGAATGCGTCCGGTCGAGTCCGCCTGAGTTCTGATGAAATGCTGTTCGATACCATCAACCTCACCCTGGGAAAATCACCCTTGCGGCTCCATGGGTTTGTAACGGACCTGAAATCCGATCCGAGAATCGAACTCTTCGTGTCGACCAAAGCGCTGGCTCAAGACCTGGTTCCACTGCTCCACAATCGGGCCATAGCACGACAGTTGCCTTCGTGGCTGAGCCAGATCCGGGAGCCTCAGGGCGGCATAAGCGTGGAGCTCGATCTGGACGGAAGACTCCGCAGTCCCAAGATGAAGGGCCAGGTGGTTCTGGACAAATTCCAATGCCGGCTTGAAGGATTCCCCGTGGCGTTACGTGGACTGAGCGGAGCGCTGAAGTTTGAGAAAGACGGCTTCGCGGTGCGCGGTCTTGAGGGTCATATCGGCGAAACCCCTGCACGCGTTCAGGGAAGCGTCTCTCCCGAACGAATGGCAATAAGGGCCGAGGCCAAGGTGGCTTCCGGTGACCTCAAAAAATTGTCATTGTTGCCCGCGGGTTGGAGCTGGTCAGGGAAAGTCCCGGTGACACTGAAAGTGGAAGGGACACCATCACGTCCCGATTTTTCTTTTCGAGCTGATTTGAGGAAGAGTCGGGTGCGCATGGGATACCTCGTCAAGAAAAAGGCAGGCGTTCCACTGGCCATCGAAGCGTCAGGGAGTCGAGAGTCCGGGGAAATCAAGATTGAAGATTCCTACCTCATCGCGGGTAAGAACCGGATCGCGGCAAAAGGCTCAATCGACAGACAGGGAAAGGTCTCCCTCGTCGTGAGTCTTCCCCCCAAGGGGATTCGAACCGAGAACCTCATTCCCCTTGCCCACCCCAGCCTCGAGATTCAACCTGGCGGGCGAATTGAAGGCGATGGAGTGATCAAGGCCGGTCCTGATTGGTCCCGGCAGATGAGCGTCGACGCCGACCTGGCCTTGCACCATGTCTCCTTGCAGCTCCTCGGCTTCCACAAACCCCTCTCAGGCCTTACCGGGACAATCCGTTTACGAAACGGTGTATTTTACGCAATCCTCGAAAGAGCAAAAATAGGCAGCTCATTCTTTTCGGGCAACATCTCCATAGCGGGCTGGAGGAAAACCGAGGTGCGCGTTGCTCTCACATCGTCATTCCTCGATACCGCAGACTTCGCCGCGCCCCCCGGACACGTCAGCCATGTGACGTGGGGCGAGTGGATTCGCCGAAATGCGACGATTCGCTTCCTCGCCCGCAGTCACGGTTCCGCTACGCTGGAAGTCGCCAAAGGAAACGCGTGGGGCAGATCGTTTACTCATTTTGTCACGAAAGTGGAAGGTAAAGGAGGTCTGGTGAGTCTGCCCTCGTGGAAGATCAATATTGCGGACGGAGTAGTAAGGGGAAATGCTCTCTTCGACATCAGGGCCAACACAACGCGGCCCCTTGCCATCGATTTTCAGGCCGATCATTTGAGAATGCAGCAAATGCTGCTCACCGATCCTGAACGGGTCAAGATCGAAGGGGATGTCCTGATGAGCGGCCACCTGGAGTGGAATACCACTTCGAAAAGAGAGAACAACGGCCTTTATAAGACCGGCGCCATCGAAGTGAGAGTCCGTGACGGCACAATTCACCGATTCGACATTCTCTCCAAAATCTTTTCCCTCATAAACCTGGGATCCCTTGTCAGGGGCCGACTTCCCGATGTAATCGCTCAGGGTCTGCCGTTCAATCGTTTGACCTGGAACATGGAAGTCTTCGGCAACAAGTGGAAGGTAAAGAAGCTTGTGCTCCTCTCAGACGCGGCTCAGATTGACGCGACGGGCATGTATTTCAGCGAGCAGGGGAGAGTGGATTTCAAGGTGGATGTTTCGCCTCTCGTGGGATTCGACAAGATCGTGTCCGGCTTGTTTGGCAATCTTATCACCCGAAACGGCAAGATCCTCACCACTACCTTTAGAATCCGGGGGCTTTACCGGTC
>JARRRG010000503.1:0-3108 GCA_037380965.1 Deltaproteobacteria bacterium | reverse complement strand
GACGCAGGCCGGCCTCACGTGATTCTTCAATCCCTTGCGACGATCGTTCGGAGAAGGTCGGAGGCCCGGATCGGGTCGAGGCGACACTCGTTCGCTCACTCCTGAACGCCGACCTCACGTTGTCAAAAGGTGGAGAGATCTCACTCTGTACCGGGAACGCGCCTGGAGTCGCGGCACTGCGTCAATGCAGGGTGTTGTGCATGGAAAGGATACGGGGTGAGTGAGCCGGCTGCGCATGAACATCCGAATTCGTTAAACGTCACCGGCGAACAACCGAATCATCAGTGGCCCGCTTGTCGCTCCACCTTACCGGGAACGGCTTTGAGCCACGGGTAGCCCGAGACCGCGTCAAAGTGTTCCAGCCCGGTGAGCTCGTTAGCATTCGCCTGCTCCCACCCATGGGTCATCCTCAGACAGTCTTCCCTCACCTCCTGCGTAACATGAGCACGGATGGTTATGTGACCGTATCGAGTCGAGAGGACCACCAGCTCCCCGGATTGTATGCCCAGCCGGGCAGCCGCGTTTGGATGAATGTCCACCAGAGGCTCGGGGACCATCTTCTCGTACACGGGAATTTCCCGGAACTGCCCATGCTGATAAGCCAGGACTCGATCGCCCGTACTCAGCCAAAAGGGGTACTCGCCATCGGTTTGCTCGGGCAGGTCAATCGCCTCAGGCACGGGCAGCGCGTGGTTGCCTGTGGCATATAATTCATTCGATCGATAGTGCACCTTTCCATCTTTGGTGTGCCAGCGCTCGTTCGACGGTTTGTCAGCCTGGTACATCGCGGTCGAGCTTTCGCTCCCTTCCAGGTCATTCAACGTGACCGACGTTCCTGACAGTCTGTAGGCCAAGGCTTGTCGATTGTCTTCCCACGGGAAGAGATCGCCGAGACCGAGGCTCCGGGCAAGCTCGAACACCAGTCTCCAGGTGGGCCAACCCTTGGGCGAGGACGTCGCGGGACGCATCAAGCCCAGATACGGGCTGCCAATTCGACCGTAATCATGAAGCTCGAGATTGTCGAGGTGATCCGCGCCGGGGATGACGAGGTCTGCCAGGCGTGCGGTCGGGGTCATGAACAGATCGAAGACAGCGAGAAAGTCGAGGTGCTGGAGAGCTTCCCTCTGGCGGGGCACACCGGGAAAGGTGAGCATCGGATTGGCGCCGGCGACGAGCATGGCGTGCACGGCGTAGGGCTCGGCATTCAGAATGGCCCTGGTCAGAAACATGCCCTGGCCTTCGCGTCGCCCCTTGGTGAACAGTGGGGTCCTTTCCTCGCCAATGGGCAGCGGCATTTCAGGGTATTGATCCGCTCCCGGAAGAGCCTTCAGGTGGGCTGCCATGTGGAACGGCCTGTTCTCCGGATCGAGGATAGACTGCAGGCATGACGCGGTTCTGATCGTTTGCACCCCACCGGGCCGGTGTTCGAGGCCCAGTCCGACCCTCGTCCATGCCGGCAAATGGTCGAACAGCAGGTCGCAGGCATCATGAAACGCACGATCCTTGATGTCGGCCCTTTGCAGCAGATCTCGGTAGGAAAGATCCCCAACGAGCTCAACCAGATCATGCCAGCCCTGTTCCAGATCGTCCTTGGGCGCGAGCTTTTTCTCTTCGATGGCCTGCTTGAGGAAGGCCAGTGCCAGAAAGCCGTCAGACCCCGGTCTCACCGGCAGATGCACGTGAGCCAGTTTCGCGGTTCGAGAAGACACAGGGTCTACAACAATCAGTTTGATGCCTTGACGCACCGCGGTTCTCAATTCCCCGAACATACGCGGTGAGGAAGCCGCGGGATTAGCCCCCCAGAGAATTGCCACCCCGATCCGCTCGAAATCGGGAATCGGCTTGCCTCCGTAAGTCAAAGCGTGGCCCATGACCTGCGCGTAATGACAGAGGCTCCCGATGGACACGTAATTGGGTGACCCGAATCCGTTTGTCAGATGCCTCATGTATTGCGCCACTTCGAAGTGCTTCAGGCCTTCGCCCTTAAAAAAATCGACGCTCTCCGGCCCGAACTCTCTCTTGCACCTCTGAAAATTGGACGCCAAGACATCCAGGGCAGCCTCAAACGATATTTCCTCCCACCCCGATTTTTTCCTCAGCAACGGGCTCGTCAGTCGATGGGGAGAATGATGAACCTCGCCAAAATTCTTTCCTTTTACACACACAAATCCCCTGCTCACCGGATGGGCGCGGTTTCCGGTTATCGTCACCTTCTTGCCGTCATCCGCCACCAGGATACCGCAATGCTCATCGCAAATTTTGCAGATCGTCGGTATTGGGGAGCCGTCCATCTTCTTCCCTCCCTTAGTCATGGATTGCGATGGCTTCTCGTTTGCCGTGCCGGGACCGCTGGTTGAGCGTGAGGCGGAGGAGAAGTCCGATGCCCTTTTCACGCTACTCTCAGCGCGACCGTAACACATACTCACCAGGCTATTATCGCGCATCTCCACGGAATAGAGACAGGGGAAACGGCCAACTCTCATCGGACCATGCGGCCTTCGTCCCGAGCCTTTGCCCGAATGGAAGACAGAGGGCCCATGCCGCGGCTATGCTCCGGAGGCTATCTGAACCAGCAACTCTCTCGCCGTAACCGTGCTGAACCATCGCGATTTATTCATGTCCAGGAAACGTCGCAGCTCCTCGATGGCTCTGTCGCCTTTAGCCGGCCGCACATATCGCTCTTGCCGCGCCGGCGCAAACTTGTCCAGCCAGTCGGCTTCGAAGACCAGAGTGGCGTCGAGATCGCCCAGCGCTCGAATCTCCTCAGGAATATCGTGCACCGCGATAATGGCGGTTATGCGCTGAATTAACGTCGGATCCCATTTGACATCATTCAAGATATCCGACGCAATCCGTGCGCCGTACCCCATGTGGAGGTAGATGCTTCCCACCTCCGTCTTGGCCTGACCCGGAGCGGTAATAAAGTCTGAGAAATCGACCTGGCTCCATCCGACATCATGCAGGATCAGGGCAGGGATCACCACCCTGGGGTTTCCCCCTTCCTTGGCGAGCAGGGCTCTTCCATTCTCCACCACCGCGCGGGTGTGCTCCGTATCTCCGGGTCGACCGCGATCAAGGAAAGAGAGAGCGCGGTTCCAGAGTTGCTTT
>JARRRG010000502.1:0-3109 GCA_037380965.1 Deltaproteobacteria bacterium | reverse complement strand
CGCCCACGGCCGTGCAAAAACTTACGAGTCGCTCCACCCGGTTCTGTGGGTCCACCCCCATCTCCGAAGCGGTCAAAAATTCGGCTGGGCGGTCGAGCCGTTCGAATCCCCAGCGGACACTGGCCCGGGACAAATCGGAAATACACTGCCAGTCCCGTCCAATCAATTCAGCGAGTGATTCGTAATAGAGCTTGAAAAAGGGGCTTTTCCGATAGGCGCTGTATATCTGGCCGAGGATCTTCTCCTGCCAGTCTTCGGTCTGGGAGATGGGCATATCTTTTATCAGTGTTTGCATACTCCCTTTTTGTCGCACCGGCACCGTGATCCACGCGGGACCGGACTCGGTCATAATCTTGTTCCGATTGTACCAGCTCCCCCGACTGAACTGAACATCGTCGAGAAAGATCTTCACCTCAGCTCGCGAAAAGAGGTCAAACTGCCCTCTCCATGGAAAGAAACACGGCTGCACGATTACCACCGTGAGCCGAGAGTCGCTCTTAGCTCCCTTCATCGCTGACATCCCCACCCTTTGCGACAATTCTCCGGATCAAGTACGGTTCTCCCCACGCATTCTGTTTGTATATTCTGACCAGGAATGACATGACCAGCGACCAGAAAGCGAAAAAGACCCCGATGAGGGTCCAGAGAATCGACATGATGCCGAGCTGGGCATAGGTCGCCTCATGCCCGAGGAACGTCTTGTAGGCAAAGGAGAAAAAGAGGAGACCGATGCCTGAAACGGTCACCAGGGCCCCGAAACGAAACGGCAAGCTGAATTCATCGTTGCCGTATGCGATGTAGAGATCCAGGTATATCCGGAAGCGCATCCAGATGTTCCAATGGGACCGACCGTGGTATCTCTCTTTGTGATCCACCAGCACCTCCACCAGTGACGGGTGAAGAGAAAGGGCTGTGGGATACACATCGCTGTACGAATGCCGTAAATTCAGAATCTTGCTCACCAGTGTCCTGGAAAATGCCTTGACCGATCCGAAATCCTGAATGGCTATGCCGAGTATCCTTCGGATAATGTAATTCCCCAGTCGGGAAGACCATTTTTCGAGGAAGCTCCCGGTGCGCTTCACTCGTATTCCGGAAGCCATGTCGTACTGCCCGCCCATCGCGGAGACCAGTTGCAGGATCGCCTCGGGATCGTACTGATAGTCCCCGTCCAACGTGACCACGTAATCGCCCTTGCTTTTGGACATTCCCGCGAACAAGGCCCGCTGCTGACCGAAATTCCGAAACAGCTCGATATAGGTTACCCGGGGATCTTGCTCCGCAATGGCCGCCAGTGTCTCCTGGGAGCCGTCCGAGCTGCCGTCATCAACATAGATGATTTCGTAATCGAACTGATCCGTGGAATCGAGGACTTTCCGGATCGCCTCATAGAACGGCATTATGATCGGTTTGTCATTGTAGCTTGGCACAACCACGCTTATGAGAGGCTTCGACCGTGTCACCTCACGCTCCTCGCGCTCCTCTGACAAGCTGTCTCACTCGCTTCCGGGCAGGACTGAATCTCGGAGACTCTCGTCGTCCTCGGCTGAGAAGCACCCGCCCGGCCCGCGGGAATCCGCGCTCAACGGGATCTGATCGGGGATCCGCCGGGAACCGAACCTGTCTTCTCGGCCTTGCGGGACTCATCGCCGGACCATTTTTCTTGTGGAGACGCACCTGAAGAAGTCGTAGCGTGATTCATCCCGAGTGGGGCGACTTTGAAGAAATGAAAGATATGTTCCACCACATATTCCTGCTCGCCTTCCTCGAGGCAATTGAAGAAAGGCAGGCGGATCAAACGATCGGCAAGTTCCTCTGTCACCGGGAGCTTGACGTCAACGCCAATCTCTTTCGCATAGGAGGACAGGTGGAGGGGAACATAGTGAAAAACGGCAAGCACACCGGCTTGCCTCAGAAAGTCGATCAATCCGGCTCGTGTCTGCTGGTCTTTGACGAGAATGTAATACATGTGGTAGTTCGTCGTGCAATGAGCGGGAATCGTCGACACTTCGATGAGTCCCCGTTCTACCAGAGGCTTAAGCATTTGATCGTAGCGCTCGAAAATGGCCTTTCGCTTGGATATGATCTTTTCCGTCTCCACTAGCTGCCCATAGAGAAATGCCGCGGCTAGCTCGCTGGGCAGGAACGACGACCCCAGGCTTACCCATGTGTATTTGTCGACTTCGCCCCGAAAGAATTTGCTGCGATTCGTGCCCTTTTCCCGCATTATCTCTGCCGGCTCAATGTGCTGCTCGCTGTTTATGGTAATCGCGCCGCCTTCACCGCTGATAAAGGTCTTGGTTTCGTGGAAGCTGAAGCACCCGAAATCCCCGATGGTTCCCAGGTGTTGTCCGTTGTACGTTGACATGAGCCCATGAGCCGCATCTTCCACTACGTAGAGATCGTATTTCCGAGCCAGGGCATTAATGGAATCCATGTCACAGGAAATCCCCCCGTAGTGAACCGGTACAATCGCCCGCGTGCGGTCGGTGACGGCTTCTTCGATATGTGTCGGGTCGATATTCAAATCAGCCCGTGAGATGTCCACAAACGCGGGGCGACCGCCTCGAAGACAAAACGCGTTGGCAGTCGAGACGAAGGTGAATGACGGCATGATGATTTCATCGCCCGGCTGGATGTTGCAAAGGAGGGCCGCCAGCTCGAGAGCGCCTGTGCCGGAATTGGTGAGGAGCACTTTCTTGGCACAAATGGTTCGCTCGAGCTCTTTCTCGCACAATCTACTGAAATGGCCGTCACCGGAGAGCTTACCGAGACTTACCGCCTTCAAAATGTTTTCGATCTCGTTTCCCTCGATGCACGGCTTGTTGAATGGTATTCGTCTCACCGCGTAGACCCTAGACACCTGCCGTCCCTGTCACATTTCGCGGCAGCTCTCACGTACCCCCTGCTCGGCTTGAGCCGCACACAATTCTAATCAGGACACCCGTCTATCAGAAGAACCATAGGTTGTCAAGGAGCTTATCCGTCCCTCAGCGTCTCCCTCAGCGTGCTTCGCGCCACTCCTCTGCCGCAGGTCGCTCTGTTTGCCGCGGGTGATGACGAGCGCGTACCAGTCCCGCGTACCAGGGATCAACTGCCAGCCCTCGTC
>JARRRG010000501.1:0-3114 GCA_037380965.1 Deltaproteobacteria bacterium | reverse complement strand
GCAACCGGCACCGCTGATGTTCTTTCCGTTGTGCGGGGTCAGCGGAAAAGGGAATCGAGGCATGTGGCCTTATCCGGTCTTCTGCGTGGGATTCCCTCGGCCCGATCCAACCAACGTGCCAGGTATAGAGGCCCGATGAGCACATTTTTATTGAACAGGACACGTTTCCTAAGGTACGGTCGGAGACATTGAGAACAGGGCTTTTTGGTCAAACGTGACAACAATCGTTGCCGCGGTGGGGTCTGGTGGGAGTCTTCACGGGGAGCTCCTCGAGGTCATGAGCACCAGCCCCGCGCGGGGCACCGGTCCCAAGAAAAGCGAAATCGTGTTGTTGCATCATAATTTCCGATGACAACTCTTCGAGAATATGCACTGGAAAATCGGTATGTCGGTGAAACCTTTCGCGTGACGCGGACGCTGTCGGAAGAGGAGATGATCAGGTTCGCGGCGATCACCCGGGATTACAATCCAGTCCATTTCGACGGCCGTTTTGCTCAAGCCAAAGGAATGGAACGCCGAATATGCCACGGACTTCTCGTCGCGTGTCTCATGACGGAAATCGGAGGGCAGTGCGGATGGCTTGCCTCACGCATGGATTTCCGGTTTAAGCGACCGGTCTACTTCGGGGATACCATCACCTGCACGCTGACCATCACGAAGCTGGACGATAACGGTCGTGGCGAGCTCGAGGCGGTCTATACAAATCAGCAGAGCGAGATCGTGATGAAAGCCTTGCTCGGCGTAATATTTCCAGGAGAGAGCGAAAAAGCGATCATCCGCACAATGCTGGAAGAAGGAGATCCAACGAATCCGCTCACCTGATAACACCAAACCGTATGCCCTGTTACAATAGGGTGTGGCTCAAGGTCCGCTACATAAGACCGCTCCAGGTCAATGAGGCGCTTCTTGGTGTCCAGGCCGCCGCCGAAACCGACCAGAGAGCCGTCGCTGCCGATACAACGATGGCACGGCACAATGATGGGTTAAGGGTTTTTTGCGTTGGCTCCGCCCACAGCCCTGACGGCTTTGGGGTTGCCAATAGCTTCGGCGAGGGTTTTGTAGCTGATCAGTTGTCCGTAGGGGATGGTACGCAATGCGTGCCACACTTTGAGCTGAAAGGGGGTCCCCACAGCCGCTAATACGACATCGAATTCTTTCAATTCACCATTGAAATAGGCCCGCAATTGATCTTTCACCGGTGCAAAGAACCCGGGCTTCTTCTTCCAGTCGGCCCGAATGATGATGCGGTCTTTCTCCTTGGGAAAAACGATGTGCCGGAGCCCTGCTTCGTCCCCCACAAGCGTCAGAGTTCCGATCAAGCCGGATTCAAAATAGTCGTAGAACATGATGCTCACTCCTTTAGCTGTGCCAGAGTAACATGGCCGCGTACGCACGCCACGGACGCCATTTTTCAGCTCTCTGCCGGATCTGTTTCAGAGTCAGCTGCTTGCCGTCCTGCCGCAAGGCTTTGATGATGCCTAAATCGCTGGCTGGAAAGGCGTCGGGTTCGCCCATTGCCCGCATGGCAATATACTGGGCCGTCCAGTCGCCGATACCGGGAATCTGAGTCAATTGTTCAATAAAATTCGAAAGCGACCCCTTCACCATAAAAGAAAATTCTTCGCGATCCACTTTTTCCGCCAGGGCTTTGATAGTCCGGACCCGCATTTCCGGTATACCGATGCCTCTCAGATCACTGGTGTTCAACTCATGCGCGGTTGGGAAAACGCGAGTGAGTCCGGGATGGTCCGCGGATTCAAATCGCGGCCCTGTTCTTGCCGCGATCCGTCCGAGAACGGTGCGAGCTCCCTTGACTGAAACCTGCTGGCCCACTACCGCCCGTACGGCGGTTTCAATAGGGTCCCAGCTCCCGGGCAACCTGAGGCCGGGCCGTTCGCGCACCAACTTTGCAAGGACGGTGTCTGCGGCCAAGGCGTCATGGATGGCAGTCATATTGGCATCCAGGTCAAACATGCGCCGCACCCTCTGGACAATGGACATCAAGTCACGGCTGTCCGACAGGGCCACGGTCAGCAGCACCGCGTTTCGTCTTGCCGAATGGCCCACGGAAATCACGACGCTGGTCTCGTTGATTCTGATGGTGCGCTGATAGACACCCCCTGCTACGAGCTCCACGCCCGGTATGGCTCGCAACTCGAAAAACGCCAGCATGCGTTGCCAATCAAAGGGCGGGCGGTAAGACAGGGTCAACGTGCACTGGGACAGCTCAGTCCCCGTAGTCCTGGTACTCTCGTTCCAACTGCGAATGGCCGACGGGGTGGTGCCGTAGGACTTTTTGAACGCTGCATTGAATCGCCGGATACTGCCGAACCCCGATGCGAAAGCGATTTGGGTGATGGGCAGATCTGTTTCGCTGAGAAGCCTTTTTGCGAAAAGGATTTTTTCGGTGGTGGCAAGACTTTTAGGCGAAGCGCCGAGATGGGTTTGAAACAATCGGCGCAAGTGACGGCTGCCTACACCAAGCTTCAAGGCCAGATCCTCCAAGCTCCCTTCATTCAATGCACCCTGACGAATCAACAACAAGGCCCGGGAAACGGTGGCGGACGTACCATTCCATGCCGGACTGCCTGGCGCTGCCTCGGGCCGGCATCGCAGACAAGGACGCAATCCGGCTTCAGACGCTGCAGCCGCGGAAGGAAAGTAGACGATGTTCACCGGCTTAGGCGGAGGCACGGGGCATACCGGCCGGCAATAAATACCGGTGCTCAAAACACCGGTAAAAAACAGGCCGTCGAACCGCGCGTCCCTTGCCAACCGCGCCCTGTCGCAAATTTCTCTATCAAGTTTCACGCTTATACTCTCCGGCACATACGTGATTAACCTGTCGGGCAATGAGTATCACTCCGGTGTCTTGAACACCGGTTCCCGAGTTCTCCAAGCCTGACCCTATGTTGATGAAATTTCGCTATTGAGGCAAGACGTTTTCGGACATGATTGCGGGAAGGGGCTCCAAGACTTCCCAGGAGAAGAGGGCGCGGCTGAAGGATTGACGCGGAGAGCATTGAGGAAATCGTGAACCGATTTCATCGAACCGATCTTGGAGCTGCCAGGTACGTTTGCGTCAAGACGGGCGCCGTACCCGTCGTGTCCCGG
>JARRRG010000500.1:0-3120 GCA_037380965.1 Deltaproteobacteria bacterium | reverse complement strand
AGGTGCTGGAAGGCTCCACTGATACCGAGAGCGAGATAGACCTTGGGTTTGACTTCAACCCCTGATGTCCCCACCTGCCGGTATTTCGGGAGCACTCCCTTGTCCACGATGGGACGAGAGCACGCGACAACTCCTCCCATGGTTTCGGCCAGCGATTCGAAAACCTCGATGTCTTCCTCGTCTCCAATGCCTCTGCCAATCGAGACGATCACGTCAGCGGACGCCACGTCCACATCACCTTTCTCTGCTTCCACGAACTCCCGGAATCGTTTTCGAATCGGCTCGTCGTCCAGTGAAGAGGGCCGCGTCTCAACCGTACCGGCCTCCCCGCCGGAAGGAGCGAAAGAGAAAGAGCCCCCCCGGAGTGTGAGGATCAGCCGTTCGGCATCCTTGAAAGATACCAGGGCATTGACCTTATAGCTGTACATCTGGCGCAATGCCATTACCTTGTCACCCTCGAACTCGAATCCAAAGCAATCGGTTGCCAGCGCAGCATCCACGGTTACTGAGAGAGCCGGGGCGAGATCGATAATCGAGTTGGAATTCCCCATGATGAGGATAAACGGATTGAGCTCACGAAGGATTGGAGCCAATGCTCTGATAAACAGCTCGGAATTGAAATGCTCGAGCCGTGGATCATCCACCGCGATGACTTTGGAACATTCCTTTGCAAGGGCCTCAGCCATAGGTTGCACGTTGCTCCCGACCACAACGGATGTGAGCTCCGCGCCGAGTTTTCCGGCCACTTCACGACCGGCCGCTATGCCTTCCCAGGTGGAGTCTCGCAATACCTGTCGCCGGTGTTCCGCCAATACGATTACCTGTTTCATCAGCCGATACCCCCTCTCTCCTTCAGTATCTGGGCGAGGCGAGCCGCGGCTTCTTCTGCACTGCCACCGATGATTTCGGCTCCTTCCTCCTCCGGCGGCAGGAACACTCTCTCGACATGGATCCTGGATCCCTCTGTTCCAACCTCGGATTCCTGCATGCCGACATCGTCAAGGCCCAGCGTCGGGATCTCCATCCCCGCAACCTTTCGCACGGCACGGATCGAAACAAAACGAGGCTCGTTGAGCCCCGTAGCAACCGATATAACCGCGGGCAGATCGAGCTCAAGGGCTTCAGATAGGCCGCCTTCCAGCTCCCTGACAATGCCCAGCTTTCCATCCTGAACGTTGAGCTCGTGCACAAGAGTCGCATGGGGTACCTCAAGCATGGCTCCGAGCATCCCGCCCATTTGACCCGCGCAGTCATCGTCGGCCTGGGTGCCGGTCAGTATCAAGTCGTACGGCCGTTTCTTGATAAATTTCGACAAAATACTCGCGGAGACATAGCCGTCGGACCCCTCAAACGAGTCGTCCGAGAGGAGGAATGCCTCGTCAGCTCCTCTCGCCAGACTTTCCCTCAACATCTCCTCCGCGTCTTCGGGCGCGATCGTCACCACCGTGACTTTGCCGCCAATTTTCTCTTTGATCCGGACCGCCTCTTCAATGGCAAAGCGGTCCCAGTTATTCACATCGAAGTCCAGGTCATCCTTCTCGATGTCTGCTTCTCCTTTGGCCACGGCGAGATCGGCCTCGGAGGTGTCCGGTACCCATTTAGCGCACACTATGACATCCATGGTTCCTCCCCAATTCCAGACAGACAGAGATTTGTCAGGCCCTCGATCGATCGACCAGTTCCACCAGGTCGATGACCTCTATCTTCCCCTCGTTGCCTGTGGTTTTAATGGCATCTTCCAGGTTGATAAGGCAGAAGGGGCACGAGGTGACGATTACCTCAGCGCCCATCTCTTCGGCCATGCGAACTCTCCGTTCCCCCATACGTTCGTTTTCTTCCTCGTTTTCGTACCAGATGAGGAGCCCGCCACCGCTGCAGCAAAAACTCCGGGAAAAGGAGCGCTCAAACTCCCGCAAGCGTATCCCCGGGATTCGGCTCAAGACGTATCGCGGCTCATGGTATACCCCGTTGTGTCGTCCCAGATAGCAGGGATCGTGGTACGTCACAAGCCTGTCTCCCAGGTAATCACCTTTCAACGTAATCTTGTTCTCTTGCAGGAATCGGGCAATCACCTGGCTCGAATGTGCCACGGGAAATTTCTCCGGATAATCGTTACGGATTGTGTTGAACGCATGGGGATCGAATGTGGCGATCTCCTTGAATTCTCTTGACAGAAAGGCTTCGATGTTCTTCGTGGAGACCTGCTCGAACAGCCCTTCTTCGCCGAGCCTCCGGATCTCGTTGCCCGAGTCGGTTTCGTCCTTGCCGAGAATGCCGAAGTCGGCTGACGCGTGGTGGAGTATGCGGGCAAACGATCGGGAGATCTCCTGTATTCTCGGGTCAAAGGATCCGCAGCTATCGACAAAATAGAGGAAATCCGCGGCATCGCCCGGCTTCAACTGCCTCACCTCGAACTCTTCAATCTCCTTGGTCCATGCAGCCCGCTTGGCTTTGGTCCCCCCATAGGCGTTCCCTTTCTTGGCGATCTGCTCCATTGGCTTCTGAAGGGAGAGGGGGATGTTGCCCAGTTCCACGAGGTGTCTCCGCATATCCACGATCTTGTCAATATATTCGATGAATATGGGACATTCCTGCTCACACGCGCCACAGGTGGTGCATGCCCAGATTTCCGGCTCGGTCACGATCTCGCCGGTGAACACGGCTTCGTCGTCAGCCGGTCGGGAACCGAAGATGGGGAAGTTGCTGTACGCGTAATCTCTCGCCTTGACCGTGATCATCCTCGGTGACAGGGCCCGGCCGACCGCATTAGCGGGGCAATTGTCCGAGCATCGGCCGCAGTCCGCGCAGGAGAAGAAGTCGAGCGCGTGTTTCCAGGTGAATTGGCGGAATGTGCCGGTGCCGCACTCCTCCAGATCCATCCAGTCATCCACGTCCCATCTCACCGGCTTGATGGTCCCCTTCTGAAGTTTGGCCAGGAATACGTTCGGGATGGCGGTAATGACATGAAAGTGCTTTGATATGGGCAGATAGTTCAAGAACGTGAAAAGGATGATAAGGTGCGCCCAGTAACTGCCAATGTGCAACTGGTTCAGCGTCGGAAGATCTGCGCCCGCCATGAAAAAAGCACCGAGGCTCGCCGCCGGAAAGAAGGCCGCCACA
>JARRRG010000499.1:0-4238 GCA_037380965.1 Deltaproteobacteria bacterium | reverse complement strand
CGTGGAGTTGACATACGCGGAGCCTATGGGGTCCCCATACGAACCGATTCGATAGTAACCTCTCAGCCTCATGGCCTCATTGATCTTCAGCTCGGGCTGAATATTCGTCTCCATATTCTGTTCCGACGCGCCACTGGAGGAGGAGAGGTCGTGAAGCGTCGATCCCACCCAGGAATTGCAGGAGGCGAAGTTCCCGCCGGTGGAACTGCTGTCAATGTCGTACCTTCCGAAGAATCCCTTTGGGCCGAATTGAGAGACAACCCAGTTCCTCCATATAAATTCGGCCTGAAGGGAAAACTCCCAGCCGCGGCACAAGTCCGGCACCATCCAGAAAGCCAGCGCGCAAACGAGCGCCAGAGACCATGCTCTTCCCGGAAACATCATGGTCTTTCCGGATCGAGGAAAAAAAGATCCACTGCTACTGGAGCGCACTGAGAATGCTCCCGAACTCTCGTCGCACATTCAACCGCTGACGTGCCGATGGAAAGACGATCGGCCTCCCACCATGATTGCTCCACCATCCGGAATGATACGACGGTTCTGCCATGTGCCCGGTCTTCAAGCCCGTGCAGGATGAGGAGAGGGTGCCTCTGATTGGGCAGAGGTCTCAGACTGCCCCCAAAAGACCCGAATAGAGTCAAAGCCGTCGGTATGTTGCCGGAAAGGCCTGGGCGTTTTCCCCTTTCCGAGCGTACTTCACCACCGATTCTCCAGTCAATTACAATGTTCTCGGTGAGCCTCACCCGAGCACAGGTCGGTAGTATCGAACCGAGGGAAAGGCTGAAGCAGCAGACGCGGGGGACTTTCCTGCGGTTTGGGCAAGAAAGTCAATGAGAAGGCCGTCAGGAATGGATGGCTTACCACGTCGAGTCAACTGATGGCAACATGCCGTTTTACGACAGATTGCAGGGGAAAATGAACCCTCCGCCGCTCCATGTCATATACTACCGATAAGGAGCATGAACAATGAATCAGAAGGAGAAGCCGCACCTGAGGTCCATTACGCGAGCGCTGAGGTATCGGAATTTCAGGTTGTACTTCGCAGGACAGGGCGTCTCTCTTATCGGCACCTGGATGCAACGGGTTGCCATCGGATGGCTGGTCTACCGAATGACCCATTCGGCCTTTCTTTTGGGAGTTGTTGGATTCTCGGGACAGATTCCTGTTTTCGCCTTGGCCCCTTTTGCTGGTGTGCTCGCTGACCGCTGGGATCGGCACCGTTTGTTGATCGTAACGCAGACGCTCGCGATGTTGCAGGCCCTCGCCTTATCCTACCTTGTTTTGAGTGGAACCATAAGGATCTGGCACATAATTATATTGAGTCTCATCCTGGGTGTTCTCACTGCCTTCGATATGCCCGTGCGTCAATCGTTCATGGTCCAGATGATTGACGACAAGACCGATCTGGGGAATGCCATTGCCTTGAATTCGTCCATGGTGAATTGCGCCCGTCTGTTGGGGCCCTCTATGGCCGGGTTGCTTATCGCCACCGTGGGGGAGGGAATATGTTTTCTCCTCAATGGCTTGAGCTACCTGGCCGTAATAGCCTCTTTGCTTCTGATGAGAATCGTGCACAAGAACTTCAGGGCGCAGACGTCAAAAGCATGGCATGACTTGAGGGAAGGTCTGAAGTACGTTTACCGTTTCGAGCCGATTCGGGACATCATTCTACTGCTCGCCCTTGTCAGCTTGATGGGGCTGCCGTACTACGTGCTCATGCCCGTTTTTGCCAAAGATGTTTTGCATGGAGGACCGCGTGCATTAGGTTTTTTGATGGGCGGCTCGGGACTGGGAGCGCTGGCAGGCGCGTTGTACCTTGCGTCGAGAAGGGGTGTGCTGGGGCTGGGCAAGATGGTCCCCATGGGTGCAGGCATTTTCGGCGTCGGGCTCGTCGCGTTCGCCCTTTCCCGCTCCTTTTTCTTGTCGTTACTCTTGGCCGCGGCTGTAGGCTTTGGCCAGATGGCTCAGTTGGCCACGAGCAACACCCTGCTGCAAACCATGGTGGACGATGACCGGCGGGGGAGGGTCATGAGCTTTTACACGGTCGCATTTCTCGGAATGGCCCCTCTCGGCAGCTTACTGGCCGGTTCGCTGGCAGGCGTGATCGGTGCCCCGTGGACCGTATTCATAGGCGGAGCTGCATGCCTCGCGGGGGCCGTGGTCTTTGCCCGAAGGCTTCCACAATTGAGAGAAAAGGCCCGGCCGGTCTATGTGACAAAGGGAATTCTCCCGGAGGTTGCGGAAGGGATTGAGTGCGCGAGCGACGAGTCAGTGCCCAGGAAATAACCGGGACAGGCATCGCTTTGCCGATGCGCCGGATTCCGTCACAGGGGGATGGATTGAGCGAACCGGATGCCGCGACCGTGGGCTTTTGATCGGAGCGCGTTTCCTGGAAGAGTTCCAGCCGCCTGCGGTATCACGTAATGACCTTGCAAAAGGTCAGGGGCGCGAAGACGATCCCCGGCGAGGAAATCAGGTTCCGAGACTGGACCGCGGACCGGACCGGGATGAGCGGGTGTTCCGCGGGCACATACACCACCAAGCGCGCTACGAGGAGGCTCGACACCGCTCGAGTGTTCCATTCCCCCTCGGCAGGCGGCAAACACCAGCCGGGCTCGAGTACTCCCATGAGAGTCACAGCCGGGCCGATCGGCCGGGACAGAGAACGGCAAATGTCCATTCCGGCCATCGAAACGGCCGCTTATTCCATCAGCCCCATTGTCTGGAGCCTACCGGAAATGCTATCATCTCCTTCGGGGTAGATACTCACCCGTGTTTGAATTGAGAGACGGCATGTTGTCCGGATGCCGGCCGGGGAAGATTGCCCGGGGAAAAATTTCCGGCGGTGCCGGCACCCGTGATTTCGCTCACGGATGCTTGCTGCGTCAGATACCAACCCTCGATGGTGACTCCAGTGAGTGAAGAGACCGAACAATCAAGGAACCTGCTGATAATGTCTGCTCTGGCAGTTCTCGTCGGAGTGATAGCAGGACTGGGGGCCTGGGTATTCCGGGTCTTAATAGCAGGGTTCCACAACGCTTTTTTCCTCGGCAAGTTGAGCTTCGATTACAACGCGAACGTCCACACTTTCGGGGATCCATGGGGCGCGGGGATTATTCTTGTTGCTCGTGAAAAACTTCGCTCCCGAGGCAAAGGGCCACGGTGTTCCCGAAGTCATGGACGCCATATATTACGGCGAAGGCAAGATCAGACCGGTTGTGGCAGTGATAAAGTCCGTGGCATCCGCGATCTGCATTGGTAGCGGCGGTTCGGTGGGACGTGAAGGACCGATTATTCAGATAGGATCGGCTTTCGGGTCGACCCTCGGGCAAATTATCCGCATCCCGCATTCGCAACGCAACACCTTGATCGCAACGGGAGCCGGCGCCGGGATCGCCGCAACGTTTAATGCTCCACTGGGGGGCGTCGCCTTCGCCATGGAGCTCCTGCTGGTTTCAATCAATGCCAGCAACGTTCTGCCGGTCGCCCTTGGAACAGGCACGGCAGCATATGTAGGTCGGGCACTGCTGGGAACGAAGCCGTCCTTCTATTTTCCCCCGCTGCAAGTTCCGGATTTTCGCCTCGCGGATCCTGGCTTCCTTTTCTTGTTTGTGCCCTTCGGGGCAATGATGGGCCTTGTGACATTTCTGTTTGTGCGGGGCATATACTGGACCGAGGACCGGTTCGATTCCATGCCCGGCAACGAGTACACACGGCACCTTTCAGGCATGCTGGTGGTCGGTATCATGATCTACCTCATGCGGCGGCACACCGGCCTTTACTACGTAGAGGGTGTCGGCTATGCCACCATCATGGACATCTTGAGGGGCACCCTGACTGATCCGTTTTTTCTCATTTTGCTGTTCGCACTCAAATACTTCGCGACATGCCTCACACTCGGTTCCGGTGGATCGGGCGGTATTTTTTCACCTGCACTGTTCATGGGGGCCACTCTCGGCGGGATGTTCGGTCATACCGCTCAACTTCTGTTCCCGCAAATCAACATAATCCCCGAGTCTTTTGTCGCGGCCGGGATGGCCGCAGGTTTCGGGGGCTCGACCGGAGCCATCATTACAGCGGCCGTAATGGTCCTTGAGATGACAGAAGATGCCAACGCGACCCTTCCCATCATCATAACGGTGAGCATTGCCCTGGGAGTGAGGGCCTGGCTGTCACCGGGAAGCATCTACACGTTGAAGCTCACCCGACGCGGTCATCCGGTCCCGGAAGGTCTTGAG
>JARRRG010000498.1:0-4565 GCA_037380965.1 Deltaproteobacteria bacterium | reverse complement strand
CTCGAAGAAAAGACCAATGAATAGGGCAGTGAGTTTATATTCCTTTGGGCCTTGCGCAGTTGATGGACCTGTTTTTCGAGGAAAAACAAGTTCTTCAATGGACCTCGCTCAGCCTGGTTGATGAAGAAGACGAGCGACGGATGGTTCTTCAGGAGCGGCTTGGTAGCGTAATTGTTTACCTCCCTCAACTCATAGACAAGAAACGCCTCAATAATAGCCCGGTTGTTTTTCTTGTTGATTTCTCGATTAATTTCCGCATCCGAGAGTCGTTTCGCAGTTGCGACGAGGGGAAAAAACAGACCAGTCAACCAGAGCATGGCAACTACGAGGCATGTTTTTTGAGCATAGGTTTCCGCAAGCATGAGGCTTGTCCTTTCTTCGCCTCTGACAGCAGGTCCGTTCGGCAGTCGGCAAGACAGCCTGTCACGTTTCCCGGATCTTACCTGCCAGCCAATCGGTGAACTCCGAAATACCCTCACCTGTCTTGGCCGACAGCGGGAAAAAGCGCATGTCGGGATTCATTGCCAGGACGGTTTCTCGGAGGAAGTCCATGTCGAAATCAGTGTACGGGAGCAAATCAATCTTGTTTACAATCAGCGCGTTGGATTCGGTGAACATAAGGGGGTACTTCAAAGGCTTGTCGTGCCCCTCGGGCACAGAGAGAATCATTACCTTGACGTTCTCTCCCAGTTTGAATTCCGCGGGACAGACGAGGTTGCCCACATTCTCGATGATCAACAGGGACTTGCCGTCGATTCCGAGGGCTTGAGCGGCCCCGCGTACCATGTTGGCGTCCAGGTGGCAGGCCCCTCGGGTGTTGATCTGCACTACATCCACGTTTGCGGCCTCTATTTTACGGGCATCCACATCGGACGCGATATCCCCTTCAATGACTCCAATGCCGTACTCATCCGGCAAGGCTGAGATAATCCTGAGAATAAGCGAGGTCTTACCCGCGCCCGGTGATGACATGAGGTTCATCACGAAGACGCGTGACTTCTCGAATTGAGCTTTCAGATGCTCCGCCAGGATATCGTTCGCCTCAAGAATATCTTCTTTCACATTCAGCGTCTTGACAGCCATAGTCACCTCCTCCTGGACCGGCGGGACCTCGATTTGTTCCGTTCGGCCGTCCGCACCGATGCCAGGGTATCCTTATATCGTACGTAATCAACGTATGCACAGTCTTCGGGAAGCCAGTGAAGGGTCCGCACCAGGTGCTCCGTCAAGCTGATGCAGCTCGGTTCCACCTCGTGCCGATTCTCATACACCTTGCACAAGTTGGTCGAGGTATCCAGATGCTCGCACGGTTCGTCAGTGTAACGGACCTCGCCTCCTCCGAGGTCCACCTTCTCGTAGCAACACTTGCCGCATTTCTTGCAAATGCTTTCCCATCCGTCCCGGTCCATTTGCATCACTCTCCCTTGCAAGAAGGCCCGCACGACCGGACCTCCGCTTCACTGAGCCCTGCTCTCGGCAGGCGCCGCCATTGTCTTCCCTGACGCGACCTTGGTGGCAACATCCCGTCTCCTGCTCATGAAAAATATAGCTCAATACAGATACGCTGACAACGTACTCGCCCGGACAGCACAAGATCCGACAGGGGCGGACGGCTTCCGAAGAAGCGTCTCCGCCACCGCGTCTGAGGCACTGTGGGCAACTCTCGGTCGTTCAGACCATCCGAGGAACCGAAGAAAGCTGATGCCCACTCAATCACGGTCGGACTTCTTGAACGGAGCCACGTTCTTCGGGCGGCCGAGAAATGAAAACAGCAACGCCAGGACCGTGAGCGGCATAACGAACGCCATCATCGCGATGCTGAAGGCCGGAAGGATCTCATGGTGTGAAGCGCCGATCAGCAAGTAAAGCAAATAAGCTGCGTAGTAGAACAGCAACAGCCCGCCTTCCCATCGAGCAATCTCCCGTCCGGTGATAAAAATTGGCAGACACACCGTGGCAGACGCTATCATGACGGGAATATCGAACCTCAAGGCCGCGGGCGGAACGATCAGTCCACGGGGGGCCATGACGGCCGCCACGCCCAACACTATGAGAATATTAAAGATATTGCTTCCCACTATGTTCCCGATCGCGATCTCTTTCTGCTTGCGGAGAGCCGCGATGACGGTTGTGGCAATTTCCGGCAGTGACGTGCTCGGTGCAAGAATCACGAGCCCGATCGTCAGCTCACTGAATTTAAGGAGTCTTGCGAAGGCAACCGCGGCGGTCACCACCCACCGAGCGCCGAAGGCGAGCATACAAAGGCCGACAGCGATCAGTAGTACGCACCTGACCGCGGGCAATGACTTTTTCGCTTCGGAATCAGGCCGCTTCACCGGTCGGGGGGCCGGGAGATGTGCGGTCCCCTTCCTGCCCTCCCGGACCGACCAGTACGTATAGGCGACAAAGCCGCCGATCATCAGAAGCCCTCCCGCTCGAGCGATCCGTCCTTCGAGTCCGAGAAGGAGGACAAGAACGGAGACTCCGATCATCACCGGAACGTCCCGCCACATCAATCGCCGAGAAACCAGCATAGGGGTTGTCACACCCGCGAGCCCCAGCACGAGCAGGATGTTGACGATATTGCTCCCCACCGCGTTGCCGAGGGCGATCTCAGGTTTCCCCCACAGCGCGGCATTGACGCTGACCGCCAATTCCGGAGTGCCGGTGCCGAACGCCGCGACCGTCAACCCGATGACAACCGGGGTAATGCGGAGAGCCGCGGCCAAACCGGACCCACCTCGGACCAACAGATCCGCCCCGATTATCAAGAAGGCAACCCCGATCCCAAAGGTGAGCGCTTGCATCGCCATTATTCAGAGTACCGAATGACCCGTCATAGACAAATGAAGGCCCGGAGCTTGAGGCGTCAGAAAGAATGAGGTGAATTCCAAGTCTGATTTCCCGCAAACGTGCGGTTCTCCGGCGCTTTCCATGGGAGTGACCGTTCATGAGAGATCAGGAGACGCGGTCTGACGAGCTGGCCGTTCCCGGGCAAGACACCAATGTCCCGATCACATTCAAGCACTCTTACAGAATAATTCCCGCTCCGGTCGCCGTTGACACCAACTCGGTAGGGCATTGTTTCGCGTACCCTTTGTCCGGAAAGGATACTATTGATAGGAGGTCTTGGTTACAGGGACGGAAACGTGTCGCGTCCAACGGGTTTCAAAAAGTTCTTCTCGTCAGAACACGACCCCGACGGATGCGTACGGTCCGTGGATCGTGCCCAGGAATTTACGGTCACCATGATACCAGGTCGAGGTTCGATATCGATATCCTACGCCCAGGTACGGGCGTATATCACTGAACATTGACGGCGGACCGCAGCCGGCCTTGACATCGCAGAAGTAACGGGCTCCCAGATCGAGAAAGAAGCCTCCCTGGTCCTGAAGAAACGTGTAGGCCGCCTTGCCTCTGAAGAAGACATTCTGCGACGGAGCGAATTCAGCGGTCCCGCCGATTCCCAAAAGAAATTCCGAGAATGTCTCTTTGGCTCCAACGAGGAAACCGTTGTCGTTTCGCGCATCCATTTGCAGGGTGTCAACGAGAAGCTCAGCCATCAGGAGAGGACCGGCCCGGCAGTCGCAGCGCAGCCCAAAGAAGTACTCGGCCTCCCATCGGTGCAAGGAAGTGATCGACTTGGCTGCAACCTGGGTACCCGCGGGAAAGAAAACGTCCCCGAGGACAAAGTCAGCGGGTAAGAAGCCGTAGCCGTGGTCTTCTCTGGGCAAGAGGAATGTGTACGTCAGTGCAAGCCAGGGTGGCACGCGCAGAGCAGCGTACACTTCCCCAACCAGGGTGTTCTGGGAAAAGTGCAAATCCTCTATGAAATCAATATCCGGGGCGAGATCATCGAAGATCTTGGCAGTATTCGTGGTGTAAAAGGCTCGGCCGCCCCCTTCAATGCTACACGCGGAGCCGCACCGCTGGGGCGGGCACGAAGGAAACCCCGGTGGTGCCAATGGAACGGGTGGTCCCACGCCAATAGGAGGAGTCGGAAAAGTCGGAAGATTCCAACAAACGCCCGGGCTGACTAACAATCCGAGGAGCAGGCAGGATGTCCCGACTATGCAGGCCAGGGTTTTCAGTCTTTTCATGGGTAGAGTTTCACCTCCTGGAACAACCTAGAGAGGATAATACCACAATTATTTCAAAGAAGTCAATTGATTTACGAGAAATAACATGAAGTTTGCGAGGCGCACGCCGATAAAAAATGGGTAACAGGCAGCCACGTCGGAATCGTGTCGCCGGAGAAGTGCCGGGGACGTGGTGAGGGGACCTGGCGCGCTTCACCGTGCCCATCGTCTCGGAAGGATCGATTACGAAACTTGGAACGCGGCATGTCGGCTCTGACGGCTCCATTGAGCTTCAGCATCCCTCATCCGCGGGTCCTCCCGGCATTGAAATTTGTTGGTAGGTGGTGTACTATCTTAGCAGCGTATATGTGGGGTCGTTCGAAGATCTAAGAGCTTTTTTTCTCGGCTACATCCCCAATGAGAAAGACGCGTGCGGTTCTTTGAGCACCGTTGTTCGATCTGGTGAGCGGGGTTTTTAATCTTAAT
>JARRRG010000497.1:0-5169 GCA_037380965.1 Deltaproteobacteria bacterium | reverse complement strand
GTGCTGCATGCCGGATGATTCCCTCTCCGAGGAGGGCATCTCCGGTTTTGGAACGCGCGCCTGATTGAAAAGCTCTGTGCTCTGCGTGGCACATCCGGAAAGGTGTTCGGTCGATAGGGTAGAACGATTGTTGGAAAAGTCAGCCGTGCCGTGCCGGGCTCGTCCCGCCTCCACGAGCCGCGCCGCATGTGTGACGAACATCAGAGGAGCTGTACGTGGTGGTGCAGAGTCGCGGGGAGATGCTTCGAAAACACCATGCTGTGCCGACATGAGTTTGGGCAAGAGGTCCGAAGGCTAGAAGAAGTCAGCGCACACGAACCGATCCAGATGAGATGCCGCGGAACCGGCACCATTGGTTTGAAATAGGGGAGTGATAGCCATCACCCTCTGCTTGTCGGGCTTGAGATCATCGAAGGTAACGAGGCGCTGTTCGAGGACATGTGTTGCTGTGCCGCGGGCGACACCGGTGAAAAGCGACTGGGTCATAGCTCCGAAGGAAGGGTCCTTGCGAGTTCTGTCCCGTGCTTTAACCAACAAGCTCACGTAATCCCGCACGACGTGACTACGCTTGAGCGCATATTCCTCTCGCACAGCCAGTATGCAGCGCGTATGGCCCGGCATTATGTCTTTGGAGCGGATCAAGATCTGCCCCAACTTCTCGTGAATGCACTTGGTGCCCCAGGGCTCGGCCCAGAAAAAGGAATCAATCTTGTTGCTGCGCATGGAAGTCAGAACATAAGATGGATTGATAAAATGAGTTTTCAAATTCTGTAGTTCCGGTCTTTTCTCCGCGAGTCGGTCGAGCAGGGCCTGATGTGTGGAATGCGGGGCCGGCAGCCCCAAGCAGTTCATCCGACCATGCAGAGAAACCGCGAGCGAGCTTCCGTCGTGATGGGCATCCATGATATGCAGCAACGGGACACCGGAACTGTACAGACGTATGGCCAGAGGGACTATGATAAAGCCGGCGTCAAGTCAAGACGTCCGCGGCGCAGGTCATTGGCCAGCGAAGACCAGGAAAGATAGCGTCTCTGTACAAGAGACAGCTTCCGGTCACGAAAAAGATGCTCGGTCACCATCGCCAGGAGGTGATCGGAAATGGGCATGTAACCCACCCGAAGAATATCTTTGCCACGCCAGTGAATCATTTTTTCCTGGAGGAGACGACGCGCTCCATGAAGCCGCTTCTTCACGGTACCCTCGAGAAGACCGGTGATTTGGGCTATCTCCGCAGTTGACAATCCCAGAAGGTAATGCTGCCGGGAAATAGCCTGCAGGTGCACCGGAAGTGATTGCACCGCGGCGTCAAAGTGACCGAACAGCCTCATGGCATCCAGCTCGTCCTCCTGAGTTCTTGCCTGGCTTGTGGGGAGCAGTCCGCAATCGTCGAGCCGATCATGGGAAACGTCTCCAGAAGGTCGCAGGTTCATTTGCGAGCATTGGGATTTGATGATCGCAGCCAACCAGGCAGGGAACGAGTCAGGGTCTCGCAATGCATGGAGGTTGGTGAAGGCGACGAGGAACGCCTCCTGCACGGCATCCTCGGCCAATGCCTTGTTGGACAGCCGGCGTCGTGCCACCCTTAGCGCCCACGGATACAGCCGCTTGGCAATGTCGGTCCAAGCCTGCTCCTCCCCTGCGCGGGCCTTTCGCACAATTTCACCGATAGGGAGCGAACTATGATCCGTCCTCATAGGCTGCCCCTGGACCCCGTGGTGGTCAGTCGAATCGAGGTGTGCCGCGTACCATTCCCGGTAAGAACGCGAAGGGAAATCGCGTTTCGATGGCTTTCGTGTACCACACTTTTTAAAAGATCGTCAATGCTCGGGATGTGCTCATAAGTGATCCGCCCGCATTCACCACGTAACGGCACATGGTACAATAAGGAGAGAACGAGGCGAACCGGATGCTCTGATCGACCTGCCCCAGATCATGTACCACGTGTCAAGTGTGGGGTATCGTGCTTTGACCTGCCGGGATGGGGTCTTGGCATTGAGTCCGGACGATCCATGCTGTCAATACGGACAAATACCCCTCCCAAGAGATTTCTCAGTCCTGACTTCCTTGCAGAGTGATGTGTCGAACCGCCGGCGGTCCGGGAGAGATTTGCCGCATCATTGCTCCTGTTGGATGCCGTCGCCGGATGGAGTCTGCACGTTGCGACGCCCTTTTATCAGTGCGGTGACTGCCGCAACCACGGCAATCTCCGCTCCCACGCGGAAAGCGCTCTCTGTCCCGTGCAAGAAAGAGGCGGCTTGGGAAGCATTCAGCGACTCTTTGAGCAGAATTGCTTCGGGAACGACAGCATGGAGGATTACCCCGGCCAGTGCGATGCCGACGACCATGCCGATATTTCTCACGTTGGCAAGAACTGATGAAGCTACACCGAGGTGAGGTCTTGGCACGGAGCTCATGGCCGCGCTCGTGTTCGGGGATTGGAAGACTCCTGCGCCTGCTCCGAACAGGGCGAGCCGAAGCGCGACGTCAAGCGCTTCTGCCGACGCGGGCAACCGACTCAGGAGCAGCATCGCGGCAGCGCAGATAAGCTGCCCCGCGCAGGAAAGACCCCGCGACCCGATCCGATCCGAAAGCCAACCGCTAAAGGGGCCCGCCACCATTACGGCGAGCGGAAAAGCCGTCATGATCAGGCCAATCCTGTTCGGTGCATAGTGCAGCACTCTGTGGAGATAAAAAGGGGTCAGAAAAATCACCACAAACTGCGCCATGAAATTCAGTAATGAACTAATGCTCGCGAATGTAAAAGTGATGTTGCGAAATAAATTCAGTCTGAGCATCGGGTCCGCTGCATAGCGCTCAATCAGGAAAAAGCCGATTCCGCTGGCCAGCGATACAATCACCAAGGTTTCATTCGCCACATTGATACCTGACCCCTGGGCCCGGTTAACAAACAATAACAGACAAAATAAGAAGCCGAAAGCAGTCACGGCACCCAGGAAATCATATTTGCCCGACTGGCCTTTTATTTCCGGCATTACGCGATGAATGATGAAGAATGCCGCTATGCCAAGAGGGACGTTAATGAGAAAGGTGAACCTCCAACCTAACAGAGAAGCTATAAATCCTCCAAAGGAAGGCCCAATAGCAAGCCCCGCAGCAATACTTACCGAAAATGTACCCAGAGCCTTTCCGAGTTCATTAGCTGGAAAGCACGCGGTGATTATTGCCAGGGGCACCGCCATCAGCATGGCAGCACCAACCGCTTGCAATGCCCGAAACACGATGAGCTCATACATGCTGTGGGACAGGCCGCACAGCGCCGAGCCGGTCACGAAGACGACAAGTCCGCATTGGAATACCTTTTTGTATCCCCAAATGTCTCCGAGCCTGCCAAAGAATAACACCAGGCTGCTGATGATCAGCAGGTATATCATGGGGACCCACTGGGCAATGGCGATTTGAGCGGAGAAGACGTCGGTAAGCGTGGGCAGGATCACATTGACCATGCTGCCGTCGATGGGGGTGAGGATTATACCGAACATCAAGGCAAAAAGGATTTGAAAACGTCGGGCATAACGGCTCTCCTCCAGTTGTGGGAGCGCCATGGATACCTCCGGGAAAGATTGACCGGAATTATTGGCCAGTCTCGTGGTTCTTGCGCGACTGCCCCGGAATCCGGTCTCCGCAGTGTCCCCCTGAGACCGAAAAAGACCCGAACGGTCTCTCGCTGCTGGAGGACGGCAAAGCCGTCGTCACGTTGCCGAAAAGGCCTGTATTTTCCTGTTCCTGAGCGTACCTCGCTCCAGGCGAGCCCGTCAACATTTTTCTCGTTTGCGCTTTTCGTCCGAACCTTGCTCAGGGCACGTCAGGTACGAGGCTCCAGCCTTTGAAATCATCGTCCGGGTATCACCGGAAGCGTGCCTTGGGACGGCCTTCCACCGGAGATGGCAGGCGCGAAATCAGCGCATCCTCATAATCCTTTCGACTCCGAGGAGCAACCCTCGTTTTTGCAATGGGATTGGGTTCAGGAGTCGAAGAACGATGCTGAAATACAAGTGCCTGGTGTGTGGAATCGAGTGGGGCGACCCTCAGGCAACCGAGTCTGACATTTCCCACGGGTACTGCCCTACCTGTATACGAAACCGGTATACGGAGCGGATCCATGAGGCCCAGCTCCGGGCCGGATACTCCGCTTGCTTCAACAGAGGGTACAATGACTGCGGCGAAGAAGGCTGCTGCTTCAGGGCGGCATGTCAGGATGAATTGATCGGAAGTTGGAGAAGAGCCATAATACGAAGAACCGCGGTCCCAGATCCTGAAACTCCAATCGGTAACGTTGTGAGTGCATGAGCAGGCCGTGGCCTCCCCATTGGGGCAAACGCCCACAATTCGATCCTGGATATTTCGGAGCGGGGACTCGAACATCGAGAAATCTGAACGGCCGGCCATCGTCTCGGCAGGAGGATTGACGCTGACCCGCCGGCGGTCCTCGTCCTTGATGCAAATGAGATCCTGGGCTGACTTAAACGTGACGCTCAACGGCATAGCCAAGAGATCGGGCCAAGAGCACGCGGTTTGCATCACACATCGGAGAACCGATTTGACTAAATCGACAATTCGGTTTAGACTAAATTCGGTACTCGCGTGGCTTTCCAGCGGATGGGTGAGCTTGCTGTCATCCGCGAAGGACGGCAAGAACCACCGTACAGAATGCGCTTGGTATAAGAAGAGGGCATAACATAATACTCAGATTGGCACGCAGCGGGCCAGAAAGGGAAGGTGCGTGCCGGAGCGATTTTCGCACGGTCAGATCGAGTCATGGAATCGTTAGTAGACCTGATTAACGTAATCTGCCAGTTTCTGGATGTCGACTTTTGCTTGGAAGTATCAGGGGAATTGAGTGAGACTTTCCTCATCGGTCTCTCCTGCATGCTTGCGCTGCTGCATTCGTATCCTTTTGGCTCCGGTTGTCTGGCATACTTCCACAACCCTGGCTTACTCGATCTTGATGATATCATTCTCCCATTGGAAAGGATCGCCACCAATTCCCTTCGCTCTGCATCCTCGTATCTCACCAATCTCGCGGTGACAACCCGATTCCCGGGTACCTCATTCCAGTCTTCCCACCTGAACTGTTGAGCATTTCCACACGGTCCGCGTCGACGGCCGTCTCGTCGGGCGAAACGACCGCAATTTTCCTATGATCGCAAT
>JARRRG010000496.1:0-4562 GCA_037380965.1 Deltaproteobacteria bacterium | reverse complement strand
CGCGCGCGCGTTTTTTTCGCAGTTGGACGCGTGCACGTGCGTCGGTCTCGGTGAATGGGGCTGATCGGTGCTTTCCTGGAGCGACCCCAAGGAAACACGCCATATCACGGTGGTCCGCCCTTGGCCTGCACCGGTGTCGCTCCCTCTGCCCGGTCGAGTCCGCCGCGAGGTGTTGACTCCTGGTCCTGGACACTTCATCATGGAACGAACACGCGAGACAGCGGGCAGGACCCGGGGTCGCGGCGCTCATGATGAGCGGCATTCTGATGCTGGATAACGGACGTGTCTGAGAGCACCTATTACATCGAGACCTATGGTTGCCAGATGAACGAGCATGACTCGGAAAAGATGTCGGCCATGCTTGAAGATATGGGCCTCACCAGGGCTCTGTCTCCGAATGAGGCCGAGGTGGTGGTCATCAACACGTGCGCCATACGGGAAAAGGCGGAACATAAGGTCTACAGCGCGCTCGGCAAGCTGAAGGCTTCAAAGAAGAAAAAACCGGACATGGTGATCATTGCCGCAGGATGCGTGGCAGAGCAGGGCAGGGGCGCGCTGCTCAGGAAGGTGGGACACCTTGACGCGGTCCTGGGGACTCACCGCATTAGCCAATTGACCTCGGTGATCGAGCGCGTGAGGAAGACCCGGCAGCCCGTCGATGCCACGGGGTTCGCCGAAGATGTGGCGTCTCTTCATCTGCCCGCACCCTGCCGGGGACCAAGCCCTGCATGTTCCTATGTCACGGTGATGCAGGGTTGCTCGAACTTCTGCTCATACTGCGTGGTTCCGTACACGCGCGGGCCCGAGCAGAGCCGGCCGGCCGGCGAGATCCTCCATGAAGTCCGGGCCATCACCGAGAGGGGTGTGAAGGAGATTACGCTCCTTGGACAGAACGTGAACGCGTACGGCAAGGACCTGGGGGACGGAACCGCCTTCCCTGCGTTGTTGGAGGATCTGAACGGAATTCCGGCCCTCTCCCGGGTCAGGTTCACCACATCGCATCCCCGGGATTTCGGTCCGGAGATTGCCGCGGCAATGGGCATGCTGGATTCGGTGTGCGAGCATATTCACCTGCCGCTTCAGAGCGGCTCCGATCGCATCCTGCACGCGATGAGGAGGGGATACGGTCGAGACGACTATCTTCGGAAGATTGCAATCTTACGGGACACCGTTCCCCGCGTGGCAATCACCGCGGATATTATTGTCGGGTTCCCCGGAGAAACCACCGAGGACTTCGAGCAAACCGTCTCTGCCTTGGAGGAAATCCGTTTCGATCAGATCTTCTCATTCAAATTCTCGCCCCGTCCGGGAACGAGCGCGTGCCATCTCCCGGATCAGGTGCCCGACGAGATAAAGGTTGCGCGCCTGGCGAAGGTGCACGCGGTGCAGGACAGGATCACCGAACAGTACCATCGGAATGCGGAAGGAACCGAAGAAGAGATTCTCATCGAGGGGGTGAGGGAGAGGTCAGGACAGCCCTTCGGCCGAACGCGCACCAACAAGATGGTGAATCTCGATTCGGCCGATGCCGTTCGTCAAGGCGATCTGGTACGGGTGGAAATTATCCGCGGCCTGAAACACTCGCTCCTCGGAAAGAAAAGAGGGTGATCCCCGTTCTCCCGCGAATCGGGGCCTGATGTCACTGCGAGCCCATCGGCAGGTCCAGAATTGCCCGGACAATCCGTTCCCCGTACTTAACAAAGCCAACACCATTCTTTCGGCTGTTCACGAGAACCGCGAACACGAAAACCTTGCCGTCATGGGAAACGCCGTACCCGGCAAGGGCATTGACACCCCTCAGGTTGCCCGTCTTGGCTCGGATGCGCCCTTTGACCCCGGCGTCGGTAAATCGATGTCGTAAGGTTCCATCCAGGCCGGCCACCCCGAGCGATGACGCGAATTCCGCGTAGTAGGAGAAGCGGTGAGCCGCGGAGTAGAGAACTCGTACCAGGGCTGACGAGCTGAGGCGATTGTTGCGGGAGAGACCACTTGCCTCGGCCAGCCTGAAACAGTTCTTCTCCACCCCGAGCGAGAGCAAATGGTTACGGATGACCGCCAGCCCCTTTTCCCTGGTGCCCGGCGCGCCGTGGACCGCGGCCCCAAGCGCGAGACCGAGCTGCTCTGCCATGAAATTGTTACTGAATTTGTTCATCCAGTACACGATGATCCCAAGCGGCCGGGACCGAAATTTCACGTATGAAACGGCCGTTGACGGCACCTTGCCCCGCCTGACCTTTCCACCAACCTTGATCCCCTGGCGCCGGAGAAACTCCCGGAACACCTCGCCGGTATACAAGCTGGGCGCGGCTACGTTGAGGTATTGACTCTTCGCGGGAGCTTTCGCGCCTATCACCCCCCTGACGCGGATGACCTCACGGCCCGAACGAGCGCGCTTCTTTCGGAAATGGAGCCTCGCGGGCCGATCTCCTCTCACGGTCTTTACGTTCCCTTTCACCTTCACATAGGCTGAAGGTGGATCGGCAACCACCTCTGCGGCTTCCCCGGGCCTGTCATCTGGATTGACCACGATCTTTACGCTGTTGAAGTTCAGAGAGAGCGCGCTGTACGGCGCGTGATAGGACCGGTAACCGAGGCGCTCCTGTTCATCCAGGGGCTTGCCCGGGACAAAATAGGAGTCATCTACCACGATGTCATGCCTGACCTCACGCAGACCCTTGTCCCGCACGTCGCACGTCAGGGCAAAGAGTTGCTCGCTCACGAGATAGGGGTCGCCGGAACCCCTCAGATACAGGTTCTCCGCAGAGGAGTCGTGCGCGCCGTCGCTCAGCACCTCGGTAACGAAGGTGAAGTCAGGGCCCAGTGTGCTCAGCGCGGCTGAGCTTGTCGCCACCTTCATGGTCGAAGCAGGGATCAGAGGCAGATCGGGATTCTTCTCCATGAGAACGCGGCCGGTTGCCAAATCGGCCACCTGGATGGAAATGGAGAAGTTCGGGGGAAGCTCCCGGCTGACAATAGCCTCGAGTAAGCATATTATTCTTCCCTACTGATATCGCATAAGATTCTATTAATAAATCTTCTCGAGGGGTGAGCGAGAGGCCCGATCCTTCCCGAAGTGGGGGGACGGGGATTTTAATCTGCTTTATCGCAGGGATAAGCGTTATATCATTCTCCCGGAGGTGTCAAGGTCGGTCCCCGTGGCGTCTCTGCAAGGAGGGAGAGGGAGGGGTCGGGGCCGATCGATGGTAAGATAGAAAAGATAATTAAAGCAATAGGTTGATGAGTCATAGGCATTTCTTTCTAGAAAATCTTTTCAACCAATTGAAAATTAGTTTGATTTTTTTCTTGACAAACTATCAAGGACCTTATTAAAGCGATCTCCAACATTTCGAGCTGGGAGGAAGGGTATGTTGAGAAGAATACCTTTTACGCCACTGGTATGTCTCGTAGTTTTCCTGTCAACAATTCTCGCCAACGACTGCTGGGCTGCAAATCCTGAAGAAGCTCTCGAGATTCTTCTCAAGCCAAACGAGGCAAGCAGCACCACTGCAACCAAACGTACCAAGGCCAGATCGAGACCTGCGTACCAGGCGAGGCCTTGGGTTGCGGGAGTACCGGGACAAATCCCGCCTCCTCCGTTCTTCAAACGAATCTCAAAGGTAAAGGCGCCGTGCGGCGGATTCAGTCCCTATCTGTTCGGCCGCCCCTGCGTACTTCCCAGGGCCAAAGCGCGTCAGTGGGAACTGGGTGTTCAGGCGATCTTCGCTCGCACGCGAGGAACCATCGCGTGGCCTCGAACGTGCTACACCGGTTGGAATCAAAACAATGAAATCGACCTGAACGATGTCTTCAATGTGCCGGAGCACGCGACGCTCCCGCAGTTTACCGCTCGGTACCAGTTTCGTCCCCACTGGGGTGTCCGGTACGTAATTCTCGGCGAGGAGTTCAGTGGCGGCGGAAATAGCAACCAATGGAATCAGCAGTATTGTTTTGGAAACAGTCAGATTCTCCTCTCTGGATACCAGGATCTGAATTCGAAGTGGACCCACACCTACCAGAGGCTGGGCCTGATCTATGACGCGATCAGCTCCTGTTCCATGGTGATGAGTGTATTCGCGGACTGGCTCCACACGGACGACAAGCTCGAGGTTGGTTGTCAAGTTTGCGGCCAATACACACGGATCTTTAGCACGAGCGGTGATTCAGCCATCGTAGGACTCGAGTTTCAGCGCTGCATCAAGACAGCCCTCAACGGCGGCACCCTCTCCTGGGACCACAAAGCCGGGGTTATATTCCTCGACGATGCGCAGGGGTGGGACATTCAGCTGGGGCTGCGCTACTCGATCCCCCTCAATTGCGGTCGAGCGGGGTTTGCCAGCGGTGGCTATCGTTTCATCACTTACGAGAAATCCCAACCCGATTACCTCTGGGAGAACACCCTTGAGGGCGGCTACCTGGAATTCGGTTTAATCTTCTGATAATCCAGTCTCTTTCGGCCGGTGAGGAGAAGGTTGTGAGTGCATCGTCTGCTCCCGAGTCCCCTCCGAGAGGAGGAGTGCGCAAACTCCGGAGCGTATGCCCAGACGAGGATAGGAATCCCTTAC
>JARRRG010000495.1:0-3129 GCA_037380965.1 Deltaproteobacteria bacterium | reverse complement strand
ATCTAATTCACTCCCTGAATTGGACCCGAATTCGGCTGGATCCCGTGTACAAGCGATTGGTAGAGTCTCAGCAGGTCATCGGTGTTCGCCACGCCGGCGAGGATATCACGGGTAATGGCGTGCACCAGCCTCTCTTCCCTTTCGCGTTCTGCCTCGGAGGCATGAAAGTCTACCGAATAAGTTCGAAAACGAACGATGTGGATCAGCTCGTGAGTCAAAATAAAGAGCGCGAGCGTCCACAAATCATGGAGCGTGGATCTGAGGAGGGCCTGCAGTATGTTGGGGTCCTGTAAAATAATCCCGAACGCTTCCCCTCGATCCCGATGCGTCGACCGAGCTTTACCGGGCCTCAAACGAACTATCTGGGCAAAAACGCTCTCCTCTTCGAGCGGCCTCTCAACCTCCTTACGGGTAAAGATCCCATACGGATTACGCTTCCACTCATCCGGAGCAAGATTGAAGTACTCTCCCGTCATCGCCTCGGCAAGGACGGAAGCCCTCTCAATCGTGCCGAGATCCGAGTGTGTAAAGAGAGCTCCAGTTCCCATGCGCTCCTCTGTTACTTGTTCTTGTGGCGCATCTTTGCACGGAGCTTCCTGTGCTTATGCTTCCGCATTTTCTTTCTTCGCTTCTTGATTACACTGCCCATTCCGGCCTCTCTCCGTATCCTGGTAAAAAGATATTTCTAACACGTCCATTATCCGCTGTCAAACATTCCTCTTCAAGGAAAAAACCCGACGACCTTCCTCGGAAGACCACCCTCCGCACAGGGAATCGCCGACGCGGAAGATCTCGGACAGTGCTCACGAAGTGGTTCATTGACCGGCCCCCGCCGATTGTTCACCAAAATTGTGCGGACTGCTCATGTGCAAACCCTCCTGCCACGCGAACCTTGGCGACGCGTCCTTGAGCTCGGTACGCGATTCCATATATTAATTAATTCCTTATTGCTTTCTGTCAAGTGCCCGATAGAATCGACCACGCTGCCATCTCGAAAGAGGAGGAGAAGGCCGCGGTCCATGCGGGACAGATATGATCGAATATTAGGGTATTAGCAATCAGCCTCGCGTTTGACACGCGATTGAAGGCGAGAGTCCCGTACGTGGATGCACCGTTGTTGAGGCGGGATATATCCAATTTTCTTGACACCGTCGCTAAAGTTAAATATATAATAGAACCAGAGATTGTTCGGGATAGAATCGTCTTTTGGGGGAAGACACATGCGTATCACCACGACGAGCAGGTACGGGGTGAGGGCCCTCTTCGACGTCGCTTACCACGGGGGTGGTCAACCCACCCAGATTAAGGATATTGCGCGGCGTCAGAAGATCTCCCAGCGATACCTGGAGCAGATCTTCAACAAGCTGCTGAAGGCCGGTCTGCTCAAGAGCAGGCGAGGCCCGCGGGGTGGGTATATGCTCGCGCGCGACCCGTCTCAGATTACTATCGGGGACATAATTGCTGCAGCTCAGGGGCCCATTGTGCCGGTGCGCTGCCTGGCGGAGGAGGATCCGGACGGGAAAGAGTGCGAGATCATGTCGTCGTGCATCACGCGACACGTCTGGAGGGAAACCCAGAAGTTGTTGGTGGATTATTATGATTCCGTATCCATCGCCGATCTTTGCTCTATAGCCCGCAAGCAGGGCGTATCCCGCGATTTGGACCATAAGTACATGTATTTCATTTAGCTTTTTTCTGGTGGAATTCTTCCATGAAGCATTCGATCGGTTTAATGGATTGTATCGGGAACACCCCACTCGTCAAGCTGCACATCGGTGACCGCTGGCGCGGGGCTCAGATCTGGGGCAAGTTGGAGTTCATGAACCCCGGTGGCTCCAGTAAGGACAGGATCTGTTCGGCCATGGTGCGATCGATGGCCGCGGAAGATGTCCTGAAGCCAGGGGGCACGATCGTGGAAGCGTCTGCAGGCAATACCGCGATTAGTCTGGCAATGGTCTGTGCGGCTCTCGGATATTCCTTGAAGCTGGTGATGCCGGAGAGCATTCCGCTGGTACGGAGGCGCTTTCTGTCGTCCTACGGGGCTGAGATCGAATTGACGCCATCGCCGAACGGCATGAAGGGAGCGGTACATCGCGCCATGGAGATCCAGGAGCAGATCGAGGGCGCGGTGCTCGTGAATCAGTTCGAGAATCCCATGAATCCGGAGATTCATCGCCGAACCACTGCGGTGGAAATCCTCAGAGACCTTGGCGGGCCCCCGGATTCCTTTGTGGCGGGCGTGGGAACAGGAGGCACGTTGACCGGGGTGGGGGAAACCCTGAAAACCGAGAATCCCCAAACGCGAGTGATCGCGGTGGAGCCGGTTGAATCCTCCATTCTTTCGGGAGGTAACCCGGGACCTCACAGAATCCCCGGAATAGGAGCCGGTTTCATACCGAAGGTCCTCAACACGGAAATCATAGATGACGTTGCCGTCATCGAGTACGAAGAGGCGGCGAAGGCTTCGGAACTGCTGGCCGCTGAGAACGGCATTGATGCAGGTCTCTCATCAGGCGCGGCCTTTGCCGCCGCGATGCGCGAGGCCGAGCGTCTCGATCCGACGAAGACGGTTGTCACAATCCTCTGCGATTCGGGCGAACGGTATCTGTGCTTCGCGTCTTAGCTCCGGCAGGGAGAGATCCCGGACAGCCCTTATGAGTCGGCACCCCCGGGGCTCGCGGAGAGCAGAGTGTTGAAGATCGCCAAGGGGCATTTAGAGCGATGAGCTGGCACATGCCCTCGATTCGGCCCGAACACTGAAGCGCATCGATTCGCCGACAGGCCCAAACCGTGAGCTCGCTGGATCACCCTCCCGGAAAGAGACGAGAGATTACCAACCCGCGGGAAACGGATGAACCGCTGACTCCCATTACTCTCCGTTTGGTAACGGCTTGTTACCGTGCCTTCGACTTCCATTTTTGCTCAGGAAATGGTATGCGCTACCAATGCCGTCAAGCCCGGCCGGGCTTGATCGGCGCGGTTTCGTCTGGGGTGAAATAGATGTCTTTTCGTGAAAAACTCTTCCTCTTCTCCTTGGCTTTTCTCCTACCGGTGATCGGAAGCAGCGCCGTCCAGGGGCTCAATCGGGACAACCGGCTCCACGATTATGCCGTGAGGTCGTTTCGCGTG
>JARRRG010000494.1:0-3133 GCA_037380965.1 Deltaproteobacteria bacterium | reverse complement strand
TTCGACCCGGTTCCCGGGACCTGATGCAGGAGAGACGGGGGCTGGCGAACCGAGCGCGCGGTCGCATACCGATCTGACTTCGGTCTGCCGACGCTCTAGGATGTGCGGCCCTCTGTCGTGGTAGTGCCGCCTGCACCACCGGGATGCTCATAGCTGTCACAAAGCTCCGACAAAGTTTGTGATTCTACTGTTATCTCACGTTTCAGCCAAGAGAAAAAACGGTCCAGCTTGTTCAGAAAGCGGCCTACCGCGTCCGTGCCGGGGTGAAGGGGTGAGCCGCCCGGCAGCAATTCCGATGAATGAAAAAATACCGAAAGGACGCGGCCGCGTCTGGCCTGATGCAACCGCACCGCGGCTTTCAGCCTGTTCAATCCTGTCCACGCGGGCTGCGCGGGAAGGGACCCCAGATTCATGGAAAACCATGAGATCCATGAACCGGGAACCAGGCCGGCATCCCCGATGCGGTCCAAAACCGCACCCAGTCGAGGAATCAGGGGCAGTATGGTCATGGGGACTTCCAGTATGGGGGATGAGCCGGGTGAGCAGAGCTCTTGCGGGTCGGGAAAGTACGGGTCAACCGGAGCCGAGAGATGGGCCGGTCCGCCGTAGTATCGCCTCATCGGCGCAATGCTGCTGTCGACCCGCACACCGATCTCCTCGAGAAGGGAAAAGATCTTCGGCCCGATGTTGAACCGCCCCATCCTGAACGACACGGGATCCACGCCCATTGCGTGAAGCGCATCACAGAGGGTGCCGAGCTTTGCGGCGAGGAGCTCTCGACGCATCAGCTCGGAAGGGACCGGCTCCGGATAGGGCAGTGTTTCCAGCGGCGGGGTGTTCCAAGGATGCAGGTGGGCGCCGATTTCTCCATTCCATGTTTCGCGCAGCGCGAGGAGGAGGTCCCGATGCTCCGCGGTTCGAATCACCTGATAGGCAATCATCAGCGTGGGCCGTATGTCCCACTCTCGAAATACGGGGTCCAGTCGCTTCAGTTCTACCACGTTGCGGACAGGGGCGTTTCCCGGCTCATATCTGCTGCTGAAAAGGCCCTCCTCTTCGACATCAATGGTGACCGCGAGTCTCATACGTGCTCCCGGTTTTCATGGAAAAACCGTTGACCCGCGGGTCGATATTCCGCGTCCCGCGTCGGTCCGGCCGCACATTGCGTCGACATGGTTCGGAAGTCCGGTTTCATGGTTGTCACCGCGTCCGTCGTGCGCGGACTCCTCGTTCGAGTCGGGGCCCGCGTTCGGGGTGCCGCTGAAAAATCTTTTCACGATGATACGGCCCATTTGTCGGGCCACGCTCTCTCGGCCCTCGTCCAGCAAATGCACGCCATCGGGTTTGTACATCGGGACCTTCCTGCCGCAGAAAATATTCTGGAAATCAACAAAGTAGGGTTTCTTTTTGAGCCGTTCGGCAATAGCCATGTAGGGAATGGAGAAGTTATTCTGCAACGCGGTGAAGTCCTGGGGGCTGAGGGGAAGTCCCTTCTCCTTGCTCTTCACCTCCTCCGAGATGCCGCATCGTTCAACCCAGCGCATCGGCTGCCAGACAACGAGAAACTCGGCCCCGTATGCCCGCGCCATCTTCTCTGCATGGTCGTATCTCTCTTCCACTGTCCTTGCCATCTCTCGGACGAGCTTTGAATCGTGTTTGATCGGAACGAAGACCTGGTGAATCTTGTCGAACAACTCTTTCGTGAACGAGGAGTAGATTGCCGCGTTGAGTGGCTTGAGCAGTCCGAACCAGCTTCGATCGTAGCTTTCGATCAAGGCCTTGGCACGACGATACCCGTAATGCCCGTACGGGGTTTGGTGTTCAACCAGGTATTTCACATCATTGGCCCCGTCATAGAAAACGATGAGATCGGGCGGCTCCTGCGACTCGATGAGCAGTTTCTGGAGATACTGGACCTCGAGTAGGGAATTGAACGATTTCATCCCGTAATTGATCACCGTGAAGTCGAGATCCCGTTGCCGAGAATTCAGAAATGCCGCCAAAAAACTCGCGATGGTCTTGTCCGGCGAATCGGTGCTGCCTCTCATCGTGGATCCACCAAAGAGCCAGATGATACGGTTTTTATCAACATCGTACGAGACGGAATTGTTCGTTGTCGGCCGAACTCCTTCCGCCATGAGGAAGAGCGAGTACGGATCATAAACCGCGCCCGAGCCTTCCCGGGCCCGACCGTACAGGACGAGGTTCGACACGGTTATCGCCACAAAACTGAGTACTTCCACGCCAATGAGGACTACCACCGCCCAAATGAGCACGGAGCGAACGATCCTGAAAACGCCTTTCACCTTATTCCTTCTCCATCGAACTGTGCAGCCCGAAATGGTAACACGAACACGGGCGTGTGCAAAGGAGTACGCCTTCAAGCACGTCAACACCCGCAAAACCAGCGACACCCTCAGGTGAGCCTCGTGGCGTACCGGCATTCACCGTACAATCGAGACGTTGCAGGCCACGACAAGGCGGCAATGGGCTCACGACATCCCGCTCCGGCTCATACCCGCGGACACGACAGAGAATTGACAGGACGTCCGATGAGCTCGGCACGTTGCGCCTCGAAAAAACCTGAGTCCGCCACACATCCGGCGGGCTGTTACGGCAAGATATTTTAGCATTACCAGAGGTTTTCGATTGACAGCGGACCTTCTCGCTCATATGGTTTCAAGGACTCGTAGGTCTCGTCAAGCATCACAACCAAGAATCGTTCCGCAAGAAGCCGTCCGGGAGAGCAGGCATGGATCTCATGCTGCACTACTGGAGATCTATAAGTGGGCCCGCTCGGAGTGCGCCCTTTACGCAACCACATCAGTTATGGTTCGACGTCTCATTTTGGAGGGAGGTGAGAAATCTGTGCCCGTAAGGTCAAGATAATCCCTTTTGATAACGCATGTTTCTTCGAGAGGAGGAGAGAGGATGAATGCGCAAAGCGGATCCTCGACGGAGTTTCTCAAGAACTGGGGCGACGGATTAACCCGCTGGACCGAGCGGTGGATTCCCGATGCCCTGGTCATCGTATGGATTCTCAGCATTATCACCTTTATCCTGGTCCTTATCTGGGGCAACGCGACTCCGAAGATGGCACTTGTTGCATGGGGGAAAGGTTTCTGGGTACTGC
>JARRRG010000493.1:0-4273 GCA_037380965.1 Deltaproteobacteria bacterium | reverse complement strand
GAAAAGCCGGGCAAGGGCTTACCGCTGAATGCGTCCCTGGCGGAAGAGACGACTCCAAAACGGGAGGCTGGAGAATTCGCCTTCCGAAACGGCCACAGTTTTGCTAAAGTACTTGGTGGGAGTAGTTGTCTGAGGAGAGGAGTCTCATGAAGTTGCTGTTGTCGGTTCTCGCTCTGGCAGCGATGATGGGAATTGTTCAGTTGAATGCCGGGACGACCTTCCCTGTTCGGTCGCTTCGCGTCAACGGCCCGCCCGCTTATCTCTCGTGAAGGTGTGACGAATCAGATGTTCCCGGTTCGGGAGACGTGGACACAGACCTGCTTCGGCCCTACCTGAATTCCTCGCGAATGACGTGAAAAAATCCGCCGTACCCGCGCCTTGGCGCATCAAGATGCCGAGGTGTCATGGCTTTGCCCCGTGTTCGAGCAGAATGGCTTTGACATCCTCATGCCCTTTTGTTGCCGCGACCACCAATGCGGTCACGCCCTTTTTGTCCCGAGCATGTACATCCGCGCCGTGATCGAGGAGTAACCTCACCACATCGGGATGATCGTTGAGAGAGGCCCACATCAAACACGTAGCGCCGATGTCGTTCGCGGCGTTCACGTTTGCGCCGCTCTCGATGAGCAGTTCGACGAGCTCGAGGCGACCCGCTGCCGACGCGGACATCAGCGCGGTTCCGCCGTAATGGTTCCGAGCGTTGACATCAGCCTTGCGTTGAATGAGGAGTTTCGCGACATCCACATGTCCTCTTTGAGTCGCGGCCATCAGGCTCGGCTCACCGACCTTGTTCGCGGCATTGACATCCGCTCCACTGTCCAGGAGCAGCTCAACCACCGGCAACTGACCTTCGAAAGAAGCGTACATCAGTGCGGTGTTTCCCCAGATATCCTTTGCGTTGACCCGAGCGCCTTGGCTCAGCAAGAGCTTCGCCACCTTGAGACGGCCGCTTTTCGAGGCCGCACTCAGCGCGGTGAAGGCGTGTCGGTCTTTGGCATTGACATCCATTCCACCTGCCAAAAGTCTCCCGACCGTTTGGGAGTCGCCTTCCTGAGCCGCACGTATGAGTGCGTCGGTCCCATCCGAAGCTGCGCCGGTGTGAGGTCCGCTTGCGATGAGAAGTGTAAAGAAAGCGGCCAGCAATCCTCTGACGATCCCGCCCTTGTTGAGCTGATAGTTTTCCACGAAAAAAGACCTGCCTTGTATTGGCTTCCCCGAGGCCTCGGGTCAGCGTCCTTTGAACGAGCCCTTCCGTTTGTCCCGGAACGCGGAAAGGCCCTCAACCTGATCCTCGGTCATCTGACAGAGGATGAACTGGTCGACGTCCATATAGCTGACGGCATTGTCAAGAGCCGTCGCGGCCATGTTGATCGTCTGTTTTGTCATTCGTACCGGCAGAGGCGGCATGGCCGCTGCCTTTTCCGCCCACTTCATCGCCTCGCTCACTGTCCCGCCGTCGTCGGCAACCGCCTCGACCAGGCCCCAGGTGAGAGCCTGTTCGGAGTTGACCTTTTCCCCGAAAATAACGATCTGCTTGGACCGTGCCGGTCCCACCAGGTGCACGAGTCGAGGGAGGGTCTGCCAGCTCATGTTCATTCCCAGGCCCAGTTCCGGTACCCGCACGATCGCGCTCCGGCCCATAATCCGGAAATCGCAGGCGACCGCGAGCGATACGCCTCCACCCACGCAAAAGCCCTCAATCGCGGCAATGGTGACTTGTTCCATTGATTCCCATGCGCGGCACATCCTGGGGCCGTACGCCATCAATCTCCGCCTCTCTCCCAGCGGCGCGTGCATCGCTTCCATAGTTCGAGGGTCACCGAGGTCCATTCCCGCGGAGAAGGACGTCGGAGACCCCGTAAGAACAACCGCGGTGGTCTCCAGGTCATCTTCGAAGGAGCGTGCGGCCTCGATGAGCTCCTCCATCAGGCCGACCGAAAGCGCGTTGAGCTGATCCGAACGGTCGAATCGGACAAGAGCGATCCTCCCTTTCCGTTCGACGCGTACACTTTTCCCGGCCATATTGTCCCCCTTTCCGGCAAGATTCACATGACATCCACCGCGTCGCGGTGCAACCGAATGGAACACGCGAAAACTGAGCAAAGCGCCATTGGCGAAGCACGCAACTTCATCTGAATCAGTGGGCGGGATTCAATTCGGTTTTCAAACTGCCTGCACACCTGAGCATAATTCAGTCCTACGGACATTCGAGACGCTGCAACAAGGAATCTCGCCGGTTTCCCGGCGGCCGGACATACGATGATTTTTCCTCCTGATACCTCATCAATTCGCCGGTCCGAAATCCGGATGCGCGCCACGCCTTCGCAGCATGGATGAGGCCAACCTACCTCTTCTTCGAACGAGCTGTCAACCCGAGGTTTAACCGCTCTATCACCCGGTCAGAGGCCAACGTGCGTCTCGTTTCAATCCGCGGGGAGCAGGGGGCGGAGGCCGGGTGTGGCGTCTGGTGCGGCACGAGCTTTTGTGCTACATAGTGCACATCCATTAAAAGACCATTGAATCCGCCTGGCTGAAGACTGCGGCCGGGCTCGCGGCATCCGAGCAGGACGACATGGACACGACCATTCCGGCACTCTTCTGGAAGCAGGTCGAGGATCTCGATGAGAGGGTGGCCCTTCGGCACAAGGTATTCGGGATCTGGAGAGACATCTCGTGGCGGGAGTACGGCCGGCGGGTCCGTGAAGTAGCCTGCGGCCTCACAGCGCTGGGGCTCGAGAAGGGCGATTGCGTGTCGGTCATCGGAGAGAATCGCCCGGAATGGCTCTGTTCAGACCTCGGAATCATGTCCGCGGGTGGGATCACCGTGGGGATCTACACCACCAACTCGGCCGAGGAGGTGGGATATATCCTCGAGCACTCTCAGTCCAAATTCTATATCGTCGAGAACGAAGAGCAACTGGATAAGGCACTGGTGGTGCGCGACAACCTCGGAAATTCAGCGATCCCATGGTGATCAGCTTTGACCAGCTCCTGGAGCTGGGACGGGAACAGGATGGGAAAGACCCGCACCTCCTGGAAAAGCGCACCGCGCGGCTCAAGCCCGATGAGCTCGCGCTGTTGATCTACACCTCGGGCACCACCGGTCCGCCAAAGGGGGCAATGTTGTCACACCGCAACATTGTCTGGACCGCGCAGTCATTGGAAAGCCTGCTCGAAGTCAGCGAAGGGGACGAGGTGGTTTCATTCCTGCCGCTCTCCCACATCGCGGAACGCCTCTTCTCCGTATATTTGCCGCTCCACTACAAATTCACGGTGAACTTCATCGAGAACACCGACACGGTTACCCAGAACGTGATCGAGGTCAGCCCGACCGTATTCTTCGCGGTGCCGCGCATCTGGGAAAAGTACTATTCAACGATCTTCATACGCATGCAGGATTCCAAGCGCTTCAAGCAACTCCTCTTCGGGCTCGCGCTGAAGATCGGCACGAGGTATGCCGACGTCAAGCTCTCCGGCCGCCCTGTTCCCTTCCACCTGCGTACCGGTTTTGCCCTGGCTCACTTCATTGTCTTCCGCAAGCTCAAGAAACGGCTCGGCTTCGAGCGTGTCAGGGTGGCCGTCTCGGGCGCGGCGCCGATCAGCCCGGATGTGCTCAAGTTTTATCACTCCATCGGAATACCCATGCGCGAGGTCTACGGACAGACCGAAGGGTCCGGCCCAACCTCCCTTCACCGGCAGGCTGATATCAAGGCCGGGACCGTGGGCCCGCCGCTCCCCGGGGTGGAAGTCAAGATTGCTGACGACGGAGAGATCCTCGTCAAGGGCGGAAACGTATTCCTCGGGTACTACCGCAATCCGGAGGCCACGGCTGAAACCCTTACGGACGGCTGGTTACACTCGGGAGATGTGGGAACATTCGACGAAGACGGATTCCTCGTTATTACCGACCGAAAAAAGGATCTGATCATTACATCCGGCGGCAAGAACATTGCCCCCCAGAACATAGAAAACCAGCTCAAGTTCTCACCGTACATCAATGACGCGGTGGTTATCGGGGATGCCCGAAAGTACCTCACCGCGCTGATCATCATTGACGAAGACAATGTGGTCAAGTACGCGACCGACGAGAAGATCCAGTACACAACGTACGCAACGCTGACCCAGACCCCGGAAGTGATCCGGCTCATCCAGCAGGAAGTCGATCGGGTAAACTAAACCCTGGACCGGGTCGAACAGATCAAACAATTCCGTATCCTCCCCAAGACACTCCTTGAAGAAGACGGTGAAGTCACCCCCACCATGAAGGTGAAAC
>JARRRG010000492.1:0-4907 GCA_037380965.1 Deltaproteobacteria bacterium | reverse complement strand
CTTTCTTGACCGTTATCTTTGGGCCGGATACCGCCTGATCTCTGCTGAGTGCATCCGTTCGTTGACCGGACGGGAAGTTTCTATTACCTTGACTCATGTCAGGGTCGCTCGCGGTGTGAATATGTTTCAGACTGTCACGCTTTCAACGAACAGAACCGCAGGTGCAGGGAGGAAGCTATGACCAGGATGAGGAGAATCTTTCCGATAGGTGTGATTGCCTTCATCGTCGCGTGCGCAACCATCGAGGCAATCGGTTTGGAAGATGTGGCGGAACTGTACAAGAAAGGCTTCGAATTGCAGCACGCGGGGAAGCTGAAGCCGGCCCTTGCAGTCTATGACAGGTGCCTGGAGCAGGACCCCACGAATTATAAGGCGCTGTTTGCCAGCGCAACCGTGTACTATGCAATGGGTGATTACGCGAAAGCCCTGGCGCGGTTTGAGAAGCTTCTCTCCTTCTATCCTGACACGGGCAGAATCCCACTCTACGTTGCCTATTGCCGACTCCACCTGGGAAAGGTGGCTGAGGCCAAGGCTGCCCTTGACCGGATAGTGGTCAACAGACCCAAGGATGTCGCCGCGATCATCGGTCTCGGATGGGCCGAATACCTCTCCGGGAATCGTTTCACCGCGATCTCCTATTTCAAGAAAGCGCTGGCTTTGCAGCCCGGCAACAAGGTCCTGGCAGGTACGGTTTCGCGGCTTGAAAGCACGGACGAGGAATATCTCAAGGAACGTAAAGCGGCTGAGGAGCAGCGATTGACCAGCGAGCTCGACAACGCTATCGCGGAGGTCTCACTTGTCCGGGCACGCGCGCGAGCGGCACGCGCCGCGCAGAGGATGCCCGAGGATCGATCCGCGGTCGAAAAGATGGCGTTGTTGGACCTTATGCAGGTGAGGGAGGAACCGAAAAAGAAGGTTCGCCCTTATCCTTTCGTACCCCACCGCTAGCGCTGCCGACCGATGACGGGAAGCTGCGAGGCAGAGAATTAGGAGGATCTCTCAGCCGCCTATGGGCTGTTGTCTATAAGGGTGTCGGAAGCGCTCCATTCCGATGCCTCATACGAGTGAGCCTGCCTGCGGATCAGGTGACGCAGAGCACCTATTGCTTGACCGGTTGCCGGTAATCCGTCCGGACGAAGATTGTCGTCCGGATGTAATGCTCGCGAGAGGTCATCTGGTCGGATTTCGCGGAGAGCGGGTTTCCTCCACATGATACCTGTTCGCTGGAGAAATCACGGCACACATTCCGAGAGCGATTCGCCATAGTGCAAACGGCCGCACGAGGCGGCCGTCAAGTTCACGGGAGGTTCGGGAATGCCTCTGACGCTTGAGGAAGTTGTGAACGGTGCGCTGGGACCGTTTGATTCTTACTGTGACGGCTACGGAAATCCCGGGGCCAGTGGTCTCGGTTATGTATCGGTGTTGAAACTGGAGACGGGGAGTGTCCCTATGGACGCGGATAATGTCCTCGAAAGCATCGTTTCATACGATCGGGCCGAATCCACCGGGACGTATGTCGGTCAGATCAATATGATAGCCGCCTCGTCGTTCAGCGGCCTGAACGGTGCGGTATGGGGATATCATCTCGCGAAGGCGGATTCCATTGCCGACGGTTCGTTGGAACCGCTCTCTCTCCATACGCGGAGTGACGGTGTCTCCATTCCGGTCTATCCGGTAGAGCCGTTGCTCGATGCATGCCGGCGACTGTTCGGCACGCGGGAACAGCGACGGTTCCCTTTGCTGCCCGGAGCCCATGTAGCCTGCGCAGTGAAGTCGACAACCGCGAGAGGTCCCGTGTCGATATGGTGCGCGATCGCTCTGGCAATTGCCGAGGATCGTCAGGTAAACGCGGATCTGTTTATCGAAGACTGCGGCGTGTCCTCCACGCAGGCGGACGGAGCGTCTCGCAGCGGTGAGCTGGATCGCCTTGTCGAGAACATTGCTCTCAGCATCATTCGTTGCGGTGACAACTCGAACGTGAAGTACAAGGAAATCTTTGTCGGGTACAAAACGGATTGGATTCCCGAAGGTAATGTCGGCTGCGCCCTGGCCTGTGCGCCCTACATTGTCCTGGCACGGAACGCGGTGCCCGCTGCGGCTCCGGCCGAGCGCTTGCTCTTGCTGAGTCTTTCCGAATGGGAGAGAGCAGTCGGCCTGGTACCGTGTGAGCCGGCCCGCGGCTGAAGGGACTCCGAGCTCCGGAAGAGGTAAAAGGCCGGTCTTGACGGCACATTATACGATCGGACAAAACGTGTGCTTATGAGCTCTTTCGACGGATCCCGTCCTCGATTTTCTTCCCGAGGCCTCGAACAATGCCCTACGGAAATGAGCTCCCAATCCGACGATAGTCTCGGGAAACGGGAGAGATGAGCTCATGCGACGGCCTTGCGGGCTCAACACGGCACAGGCAACGTCCTGCCTTGCAATAGAGCACTCCGTGCAGAGTGCAATGTGAGTTGAATCGTGTTCATATACAGTTTACCTGCAATCATTAAGATAATCCTGACTCTGGGCGTGATCCTGGTGCTCAGCCGGAGGCTGCCGCTGTATGTGTGCCTCTTTTCGGGGACCGTGATCATCGGCGTCTGGATGGGCCAGGGTGCATGGCCCATTCTCGCGACAACGTGGCGTGAGGTCTCGGCCGACCAGACTCTCTGGTTGGCGGCGGTGATTACTCTCATCTTGATCCTGAGCGATCTGCTTGGCAAAGGTGGGCAACTGGAGCGAATTGTGGATTCCTTTCAGAAAGTGTCTCCGGGAAAACGGTTCACCCTCGCGGCCATGCCTGCGCTTATCGGCCTCTTGCCCATGCCCGGCGGAGCTCTTTTCTCGGCTCCCATGGTGGACTCGGCCCTTTCACCCAATGAGGTGAAGCCCGAGGTGAAAACAGCAATCAATTATTGGTTCCGTCACATTTGGGAATACTGGTGGCCCTTGTATCCCGGTATCATTCTTTCCATTTCACTGTTTCACATCCACTGCACAAGTCGGCGTCGAGGTCCGAGCTTCGCCGCTTCATCAGGGAAATCATGCCGATCCTGGTGGTCATCGTCGTATTCGTCGGACTTCAATCGGTTCTCGAGTTCGTTAGCCTTGTGTCCGGTTTCTCCGTGGCGTGGCCGAAGTACGGGAGCCTGGTCCTGGGCCTTGTCATCGCGATCGCTCTTGTCATATCGCGCAATTCCCTCGGTATGGGTCAAGTACGGAAGGCCGTTCTCAATATAGGCATTGTGTCGATGGTCATGATTATCTTCGCGATCATGTCCTTCAAAGGCATACTGATCGAATCCCGCGCCATCGAAGAGGTCAAGGTGGAGTTGGCCATGTATCATATTCCGCCGATGATCATCATCGCGTTCCTCCCGTTCATTGCGGGCCTCGTGACCGGGATCTCGATCGGATTCGTCGGCGCCTCATTTCCCCTGGTGGTGGCGCTGATCCCGCATGGCCAACCGCTAATCAGGGCACTCTGACCGGAAACAGTCAGCCGGACACCGGAGGGAATCCGGTGGGCTTGGCGACAGTCCGGACGATCAGTCTTTGGCTGTAGCCTTCAGACCAAATGAAAGGCCGGTGCCCAGGAATGAGACACCGCAGGCCAGGAGAAAGGGCCAAACGAAGGACCGGGTCACATCGGCCAGCAAACCGCCCACGTACGGTCCAAATGCCTGGCCGATTCCAAAAAAGAGCGTGACAAAGCCGAGGCCGGCAGGAGCGAGTCTCGGTCCTACGTAGTCCCCGGCTGTCGCAGCCATGATGGTGGGTATGCTCCAGGCGGTAAGCCCGAACAATACCGCGGACACATAGAAGCCGGCCTTGACGTGCACCAGTGCGAAGACGGCATACGAAACTCCGAGCACCAGATAGGCGAGCGCGCAACCCCAGGCACGCCCCAGCTTGTCGGACATCCCGCCCCAGATCACCCCGCAAAAGATGCTCAGCCCTCCCACAAGAGACCACATGCCCCCGACCTCGCCCGCGCTCACGCCCATATCCTTGATGAGATAGGCTGCAAAAAAGGTCATATAAATAACGTAGGAAAAACCGTACAACAGATACACAAGACCCAGGTACCATACGTGAGGCATCTTGTAGATGCTGCCCCAGTCCAGCGCGGTAACGCTGGCTCCCGCCTGAGCGCGGACAACTGCCGCTCCGGTCACGCCCACCTGTTCCAGCCCGAGCTCTTCAGGGCGACTGCGGATCAGGAGGGCCGCAACTCCGGCGATGACCAGCACGGCCCCACCGAGGTAGTACCAGGCGAAGCGCCATCCCTCAGTACCGTAGGCAGCAAGGATTATCGGAACGACAAGGCCGGCGATCATCGTTCCGCCGCCGATACCCGCGGAAACAATGCCGGTGGCAAATCCCCGACGCTTCACCGCAAACCACGCGGAACCCAGGGCCATGGCCGGAACATAGGCAGCCCCATTGCCGAGTCCTGTCAACAATCTCATGCTGAACGCGAAGCCAAAGGTGTGGGCAAGGCCCGTCAGAATCATGGTTATCCCCATGAGCAACAGCGCCAGGGTGATCACCACGCGGGTGCCGAATCGGGCCGCGAGGAACCCGCCGATGATTGCCATCAGGAGATCGCCGACAAAGTTCCCGGTCCCGAGCAGTCCCAGTTGCGTGTAATTGAAATGGAGTCCGTCTTTCATGGCCGGGAGAATGAGCGTGTACGACATCCGGCCAAAGCCATGAGCCCCGATGGTGACCAAAAGACCGGTCAAGATCACCACCCAACCGTAATGCAACCTCCTGTCAGCCACCTTCGACTCCTTCCATTAACACGACCCCACCGTGAACCGTGATGCGGACCGCCCACCCGACAGACGTCTTCTCCGCACTCGGCCAGGTGCACCTCGCCACAATCGCCTACGCATTCGAGCCGCGCCTGGTTCCAG
>JARRRG010000491.1:0-3147 GCA_037380965.1 Deltaproteobacteria bacterium | reverse complement strand
TGGTGGTGCTCGACTGAACACCTCGATCGAAGAATTCAGGAAGGTTGACCGGCCGGCGAATCTGATCGGGGTGTGCAGTGTTCTTCTCAAAGCCGGTCTTGACAAGTGCTTGAATGATGATGTCTCGAGGACTCGCTTCGAAACATCTACCCAAGCATTCGGAAGCATGGCCGGTTAGCGAGGAATCCTCGGAGGTCCCTGCCAATAATCTCCTGTTCCCGCAGCAGGTGCCAAAACCGGCGCCCAGTGGAGAGTGACACGAGCCGGCCCAACAACAAGGCGCCGGGCCGTTGACCAGCAGCAATGAAGCGATCACGCTTATAATCATTACATATCCTGGAATTGCTGCTTCCATCGTGGACTCTCCTGAATATCCTATCGCTAAGATGTATCTCATTTTTGTAATGTCAAGAGGTACCTGGCGCGCTAGGCATCATGCCGATCGCGCATCTCGTCGATCCCGAGTACCGGGTAAAGATCCCGAGAACCCTCAAGCCCTTTCAGGCAGGCACGGCACTTCGGGCCAACCTCGAGCCGGTCTGCAATCGTTTCGTACGTCTGTTGGGAAATCATGATCATGCCGCCTTTCGCGAACGACTGAATCCGCTGTGTCTCATTCACCGCTGAGCCGACAATTCCATATGACGCCCTGCTCTCGGAACCCACGTTGCCGACAACAACCTCGCCCGTATGGATACCTATCCCCATGGAGAGTCGAGGTAGTCCCTCCTCCTCGTTCTCTCGTGAAACCACCTCCTGTTGCTGCTGCATTTCCAGTGCGGCTTTTACCGCATCACCAGCTCTCGACTCGACATCCGTTTCGAGGCCGTCGAAGAATGCCAGCATTCCGTCACCGTAAAAATCAACGATAATGCCCACATATTTTTCAATCACCGGAATCATGCGCGAAAAATGCCTGTTCATTATCTTGATTACCTGTTCGGGAGGAAGTTTCTCTGCAACAGGAGTAAATCCACGCAGATCGGTCATGAGTATGGTGACCACATGCTCTTGACCTCCAAGCCGCAGCGCCTCAGGTCTGCTCATCAGCTCTCGGGCGATCTTCTTGTCAACGTAACGACCGAACGTGCGCTCTATCAGATCCCGCTGTCTCAGGCCAACAACCATCTGATTGAACCTACGCTTCAACTCTCCAATTTCATCGGAACGATTCTCCGCCACCTCTGCAGTATAATCGCCCGTTTCAACTTTTCCCGCAGCCTCCGATATTTCTCCTATAGATTTAACCACGGGATGAGTGCTCGACCGGATGAGGACGCCGATACATATCAATGCTCCGACCGCAACCAGCGCGTAGTTGAATCGGAATCGAAGAATGGGGGCTAATACCACGCTTCCCCGAGAGGACAGGATCAGGTACCAGTCAGTGGTGGGGATCCTATAAAAACCCATAACCCACGTGGGCGGATTTCCTTCTCCGAATATTGTCCCCGAGCTCTTGGTCTTCATCTCCTCGAGAACCCTCTTCTCGAGAGGATCCCCTGTCTCGCCAAGTTTTCCCCGCTCGGACATCGAAGGGTTGGTATGGGCAAGATAGGTACCGTCCGATGTTACAAGGCAGGCGTAACTGCCTTTCCACTGGCCGATTTGCAGTATGTCCTTCATGAAGGAATTGAAACCGACCAGCACGGCTATCCTTTTCGAAGGACTTCCTTCTCGGTCGGCAAAGTCTGTCACAATTGACAAGAAGTGACCGGTAGTGTCGAGTGAGAGTCTGATCGGCCCGTGTCTCATCATTGGGCCTTCAGACTTTGCGCCGCGGTCCCCGTCACCATGACGCCCCTGATTCATGAGTTGCCGGGCGTACCCGGCGAGACGGTAATAGCCTGCCTCTCTTGCCGCGCCCGATCCGGTCTCGTTCACACGTTCCCGCTCAGCCTGCTTCGTACTCGACCCGAGGCTCTCAATGTCCACAAAATGGACTCCTGGCTGTTGTGCCAGCCGGCCGGCCAGAAACGCCTGGGTTAAGGTGCCGTTGGGGATCCCGTCGGCTTCCACGATCAGCTCGATGAATTCCTTTTTTCCCGCCAATCTCATCTGTATCTGATGAGCGGTCTTTTCAAGCTTGAGCATGGCCGTGGACTCCCATTGATCGAGCAAGTACGTGCGGGCATACATGAACGAAACAACACTTATAACGAGGACCACGAGCGTTACCGGTATGAGAAGAGAAATGAGAAATCGTCTTTGCAGGGAGAAAATCATGCCAGACTCCTCGCAATACGGATAACGTCTGCATAGACGTGACGTGTGCCTCGATTGAACCCAGCCCGCTCGATTTCACCTGTAAGCGTTCAGATGCTCCTGCATGCCGGCCAGGCGAGACACCAACCGTATTGATTTCGTTTCCAGGCCGGCAAGACAACGGTCACCGGCATACCAGTACGACCGTGACATCGTCCTGTCCTCCCTTTTCCTTGGCCTTTCTCACCATGTCCGCGCAGGCTTTGCCAAGGTCGATGGAGTCCTCAACAATTGCAAGAATCTCGTTGTCATCAAGCATATCGGTCAGGCCGTCCGAGCAGAGGAGCAGACAGTCATTTTCTTCCCACTTCCAATCGGCTATATCAGGTTGCACCTCGTCTCCCGCTCCCAAAGCCATATGGAGTCCGTGGCGTGCTTCATGGCTTTTTGCCTGCTCCACCGTGATGCGCCCCTCAGCCAGCAGATCCGCGATGAACGTATGATCGTGCGTTATCTGTCTGATCAGCCCTTTTCCCATCATGTAGGCCCGGCTATCTCCGACGTGCGCAGCCCACAACCGATCCCCCTGCACCAGGGCGATGACAACCGTGGTTCCCATCTCGGCCAAGTCCGGGCTCCGAGCAGAGCTTTCCAGGATTGCCTCATGGGCTGTAACTATTGATCGTTCCAGCAGATCTCGAGGGTCTTCACCTTCGTGCAGGCCTTGTCGTACGTATTCCTCTATCTTTCGCACTGCCAGAGAACTTGCAACTTCGCCCGCATTGTGGCCGCCCATGCCATCGGCAACGATGAACAATCCGCTATCCCTGTCCACAAACAGACTATCCTCGTTTGATTCCCGTCCGTTGCCGGTGCGGGTTTGGTACGCCACTCTCACGGGTACTCCCCTTATGCATTCATGACGCTCAACCGCTTTGCCTC
>JARRRG010000490.1:0-3150 GCA_037380965.1 Deltaproteobacteria bacterium | reverse complement strand
TCGCGGCGTGTTTTCGCTCCCTCAACGAGGAGTTCCGTCCGCTGGCCGACATGCAGGACGAATACGATGGCTGGCCGTCTAAACCGGTTTACGAAGGCTTCCGTGCCCTGAGGTATGTTGACTCGATCACCATCGATCCACATAAGCTCGGGTATGTCCCATATCCAGCAGGGGCGGTGATCTTTCGTGACGGCCGATCCAAGGAGCTTGTTGCCCAGGAAGCTGCTTACGCTCTCGGAGGTCGCTACTCGAAGGCTCCCGGCGAGATTTCTATCGGAAAATATATTCTGGAGGGTTCAAAGCCAGGGGCGGTAGCGGCGTCTGTCTTTCTTTCACATCGGGTTTTACCGCCGGACGAACGCGGCTACGGCCGGATGCTGGGACAAACAATCCGTTCTGCTCGCAGCTTTTACCGTCGATTGCTCCAGTTGGCCGATAAGATCAAAGCCGATTTCAAAATATGTCCACTGGTTTTTCCGGACACAAACATCATCAATTATCTGGTCAATCCCGCTGAAAATAGTCGCTTGGATATCATGAACCAGTTCGCGCACGACCTGTACAAGCAATTGTCCGTTGACACGAGAAGCCCCATACAGACGCGTAGTTTCCTGGTGTCACACACGGAGCTCGTCTACGATACCTACAATCCTGATGTCATCAGACCGATTCTGTCGGAGAATCTTGGCATAAAGGGTGAGTATTTTGTTTCGCAAGAGGAAGTCGCCAGCCGCCGAGCCAACGGCATGGAGGGGTATGACCATGAGGCGGTGGTATTTCGAGCTACATTGATGAACCCCTTTGTCCTGGAAAAAGTCATTGGCTCGAAGGATTACATTGATCTCTTTCTGGAAAGGCTTTCCTCTCTTCTTCTTGACGGGCGGAGAGATCTCACGGACTGACGAGGGTCCAGAGGGGGAAGAAGATCCTCATCCATTATCGAGTAAAAGGGCCGTCCGTGTAGACGGATTTGGGACGGTTATCTTTGATTGAAGGTGTGATCTGTAGATCTCCCGCGCGGCTGCGTTCAGGAAGCACGCGCGGGAGATTGGGACGGAATGGGTCTCCGGGATCGCTACTTCAACGAGTATGTTCCGAAGATCCTGTTGTAGTAAGCCTTCTCGGAGACGGTGCCCCAAGGGCCGATTTGATCACGGAATTTCTGGAATGCCGCGTTGACCTTCTTTGACATCTTGTCCTTATTCGCTTCTTCATCAACGACTTCATTGGCGAGTTTTCGTAGATTCTGCATCAGCTTATCGGGGAATTCCTTGAGGTTAACATGGTGTTTTGTGATGAGCTCCTTGAGCGCTGCACCATTGCGGGCTTCAAACTGGCAAAGGCTCCACATGTTCGTTTCAACGGACACCGCGTCGAGGATGGTCTTCAAATCTGAGGGGAGCGAATCGTACGCTTTCTTGTTGAAGGTCACCTCGAGGCAGGTTCCCGGCTCGTGCCAACCGGGATAGTAGTAGTACTTTGCAGCTTTGTAGAACCCCATGCGATTGTCATGGAGCGGACCGACCCACTCGGTCGCGTCGATCACTCCGCGTTCGAGAGAGGTGAAGATCTCGGCGCCCGGCAGGAGGACGACGGTCGCACCGGCCTTTGCCAGGACCTTGCCACCGAGGCCGGGAATGCGCATTTTCAAGCCCTTGAAGTCCGCCATGGTTTTGATTTCCTTGCGGAACCATCCACCCATCTGTACGCCGGTGTTCCCTTGGGGCCTCGGTACGAGGTTAAAGGGAGCGTACGTTTCTTCCCAGAGCTTTAATCCATCGCCGCCATAGAACCAGGAATTGATGCCCTGGGGATTGAAGCCGAAGGGAACTGCGGCGAACCACTGCGCGGCGGGGACCTTACCTGCCCAATAGTAGGATGCACCGCTAAACGCCTGCACCGTGCCCTTGGAGACCGCGTCAAAGCAGCCGAGCGGAGGCACCAGCTCACCGCCGGCGAAGACCTCTATCTGCAACCGGCCGTTGCTTGCTTCCTTCACCCTTTTGGCAAACCGTTCCGCGCCGGTTTGCAATACGGGAAAATTAGGCGGCCAGGTGGTGACCATTTTCCACTTGTATGTCTTTCCCTTGGCCCACACGGCCGGAGCGCTCACGGTCGTACCGGCAGCCGCCACTCCAGCGACCACACCGGCCTTTTTCATGAAATCGCGTCTCTTCATAATTCTCCTCCCTTTTCGGTCTGATGTCGCATTGAGCCTCACCACGGCTTCCCGTGGTCCCACTTGCCATCCATCATCGCGCAGCAGTCTGTAGGATTGAGCCTCATGACCCGAAAACGACTCGCGGAAGCCACGTGACAAGAATCGGGAAGGCTACGACTGCTCCGAGCCCTACGAGCTGAAAGACTACGAAGGGTATGATCCCTCGATAGATATGACCTGTCGATATCTCTGGTGGCGTTACCGCCTTGAGGTAGAACAAGGAGAACCCGAACGGCGGAGTCATGAACGACGTCTGCAGGTTCACCGCGATGAGCACGCACAGCCAAAGGGGATCGAATCCAAACTCAATCATTACGGGCGCCAGGACAGGCACATGAATGAACGTAATCTCAATGAAATCCAGAAAGAAGCCGACCACAAAGATGACAGTCATTACGATGAACAGCACCATATAGTGGCTGTACGCGTGACCGATCCCCCCCAAGAACCCCCTCACCAGATGATCTCCTCCCAGACCCCGGAACACGAGACCAAAGGCCGCCGCTCCGCAGAGGATGATGAAGACCATGCAGGTGAGGTTCATGGTTTGGGTCATCACTCCTCTGAGAATCTCGAGATTGAACCTCCGATTCACGATCGTGAGCACGGTAGCTCCGACCGCGCCCACCGCCGCGGCTTCAGTCGGCGACGCGATACCCGCGAATATGGAACCGAGAACCGCCAGCATCAAGAAAAGCGGAGGCACGAGCGCCTTGCCCACCTGCAGTGCCAATCCGCCATGCGTCAGCCCCTCAATCTCGGACCAGGGGATCGGGGGAGCAATGTCGGGGCGCAGATAAGCGGCTACGAGGATGTACGCGATGAAGAGCACCACGAGGACCGCGCCCGGTAACACCGCGCCCATAAAGAGATCTCCAACGGGGACTCCCACAATGTCTCCCACCAACACGAGAACGATACTGGGGGGA
>JARRRG010000489.1:0-3152 GCA_037380965.1 Deltaproteobacteria bacterium | reverse complement strand
TGTCGTACGAGGGCCGGCGGTCTTCAAGGGGTATCTCAAGGACCCGGAGCTCACCGCGGAGACCATCAAAGACGGCTGGCTGCATACCGGCGATGTAGGCGCGATGGAAGACGGATTTCTTCGAATTCTTGACCGCAAGAAAGACATCATCATTACCGCGGGGGGTAAGAATATCACCCCCGCGTTCATCGAGAACAAGCTGAAATTCAGCTCCTATATCCAGGATGCCGTGGTCATCGGAGATAACAGGAAATACCTTGTGGCCCTGATACTGATTGACGAAGACAACGTGACCAAATATGCGCAAGACAACCGTGTTCCGTTCACCACCTTCGCGGACCTGACCGCAAATCCCGAAATACGGAAACTGATCGAGCGCGAGGTTTCCAGTGTGAACAAGACCCTCGCCAAGGTGGAGACGATCAAGAAATTCGCTCTCCTGCCACGGCGGTTCTACGAGGAAGACGGCGATGTGACCCCCACCAAGAAGGTCAAAAGGCGATTCCTGGAGAAGCGGTATGCAGAGCTGATCGCTTCCCTCTACGGAGAGAGGGCCTGAGTTATGGATCTCGTTGAAAGCTACCGAGAGGAACTGCAGCTCATTCGAAAGAATTGGACTCGGGCCTGGGTTTCCGGGATTGTGGTAGCTCTGTTCCTGCTCCCGTTTTACTGTCCGGAGCACCTCGTCTATGTTGGCGCCCTGATTTGCATCTACTCGATCGGTGTGATCGGTCAGAATCTCCTGATTGGGTACACGGGCCAGATATCTTTCGGTCAGGCAGGCTTCCTCGCCATAGGGGCCTTCACGTTCGGGCACCTGGCCCGCATTCACATTCCCTGGCCGCTGGCCCTTGCCGGGGCAGGGGTTGCCGCAGGTCTGTTCGGACTCATCGTGGGATTCCCTTCGCTCCGGCTGAAAGGGCCGTACCTGGCCATCGCAACGATGGGTTTCGCCATCGCGGTTTACCAGATCTTCGTCAATTCGGAGTTCCTCTCCGGCGGGAGAATGGGGCTCACTGTTCCCAAATTGGAACCCCTCTTCGGAATGTCCCGTGTAAGCTTTAATTATTACTTTAATCTCCTAATCGCGCTCGGTTTCACACTGGCCACCTACAACCTTGTTTCGTCCTATTTGGGACGCGCGTTCATCGCGGTCCGGGACAATGACATCGCAGCGGAAGTCATAGGCGTCAACTTGACCCGGTACAAGCTGCTCTCTTTTGCAATCAGTTCCTTTTACACGGGTGTCCAGGGGGGGCTTTACGCTCTCTTCTTGGGATATCTGGAACCGAACATGTTCACGTTCATGGAGTCGATCACCCTCTTCGTCGCGGTGATCATCGGTGGTCTGGCCTCAGTGGAAGGCTCTATCATGGGCGCTGCATTCGTGATCCTGATACCGCAATTCTTCTCGGGGTACAAGGAGATGGTTCCGGTGGTTTTCGGCATCACCATCCTCGTTGTGCTGATCTTTGAACCACTGGGGCTCTCGGGCCGATGGCTCAAGATGAGGCTCTACTTGCGCAACTGGCCCCTCAGATGATTGTGCCACTCGAGGAGATGGGATGAACACATTTTTCCAATATACGATCACCGGATTGTCCACAGGTGGAGTCTATGCCCTGGTGGCTCTCGGGCTTGCTCTGATATATCGATCCACGCGTATCCTTAACTTCGCTCACGGCGATGTAACCACAGCCGGAACCTTTATCGCCTTCATGCTCGTTACCATGCATATGCCTTTCCTCGCTTCGGCAATCCTGGGTCTGTTGGCCGGCGCGGGCATTGCCATGGCCTTCTATTTCGTGATCTTGATACCGGCGCAGCGACGTGAGGCCACTCAGTTGGGCCAGATCATCCTCACGGTGGGCTTGGGCCTTATATTACAGGGCCTGGTTTCATATTTCGGCGGCACGGAGCCACATTCCTTCCCCTTTCCTCTCTCCGAGTTCAAAGTGTATGAGATCCGGGGGGTGGCCATAAGTCAGCTCGGTTTGGGGACACTTGGCATCAGCCTCCTCGCGTGCTTCCTCTTCTATCTTCTTGTTCAGAAGACCCGGCTTGGACTCGCCATGAGAGCCACTTCCGAGACTCTTCCGGCCGCGCAGACCTTGGGCATTCCCACCCGTCAGGTATTGGCGCTCTCGTGGGGTATGGCTGCCGCACTGGGTGTGCTGGCCGGCCTGTTCCTTGCTCCGGCACTCATCCTCGACCCCTTCTTCATGCTCGAGCCCTTTCTCAAAGGCTTTGCCGCTGCAATCCTCGGGGGACTCAACAGCCTGCCCGGCGCAATAGCCGGCGGTCTGATTCTGGGCGTGGCGGAATCCTGGGCGGGTGGATACATCTCCATTGCGTTCAAGAATACTTTGGCCTTTCTGATAATTATACTTGTTCTTCTGGTTCGTCCCGAAGGACTGCTGGGAGAGGAGTTCAAGGAACGAGTCTAGCGGAAGCAACCCGGACACTGATATGCGTTGCAAAGACGACGCGGTTACCCCCTTGCTTTGACCGAGGATTTCGGCTGCCCTCCGATTCGGTGAAATTCCCTCTCTTGCTAGTCAGCCCGATGCGCGCCGTACCCGACCATCCCATGATCGGGTCTGCCTCATGCACAGGGGTAGCGGTCACAACCGGCAGGCTGGCAGAAAGGGCTTGGCATCTGCTTGCACCGACGCCCAGCGGCCAAATGACACGACATCAACTGCTCGGTTGTTTGAGTCAAGATCAGGAATGAGATTCAGCCAGGGTGGTAAGCGTCACACATTCGACGCCGGCTCGCTGAAAGCTTGTATTGGCAACCCACGGTTACCGTCGTCGCTTGAACGGTCAGCCCCCTCGTTTGATCACCCTTCGGTACACGCGTCCTGCCCGGGAGCCGGATCCCCCCGTCGAGGCAGCGGTGTACTTCCACCACCTCTTCTCCGCATCGGCCATGATTTTGGCTTCGACTCGTTTTCTCGCCGCTTCGAGAGCCTCACGCCGCTTTCTTTTTTGCCGGTCAAGTCGCTGATCGCTGGCACACTTTGCCAGCAGTTTGCTGGCTTTTTTGTTATTCACATTTCTTTCAAGGGCTCCGCGCGCATATGCGGATGCAAGCTCCAGACATCCCTTCCTATACGCGGCCAGGGCAGCATTGAAGAAGTGAGTGGAGC
>JARRRG010000488.1:0-3157 GCA_037380965.1 Deltaproteobacteria bacterium | reverse complement strand
TCAGGCAGTTCTCAACGTCACCGTAGTGCGGATGGCAATCACATCGTCAGTTCAGAGTCGCGTGTCAGATCTGCCTCTCAAGGTTTCGACATTGTCCGGCAAGGGGCATTATACCGGGGGGCCTCATGATAGATCAAGCTATTTTTGTTTGACTCGTCGAATTAGTCCCGACGTCCTCCGCTCCCCGTTAAATCCTCAGCTCCCCGCGCCGCTCCCGGATCCGAAAGACCGAGCATGTGCGAGTAACCCGCGTCACCATTCGCGCGAGCCCGCGTTCGAGTCCTCTTTCAGAGGAACAGGACCGGCCAGGGATTCGTGCCAAGGCATGCTCTTACAACCTCAGGAGGTTTCAGTTCATGAAAAAAGGCTTATAGCCCGGGCAGGTATCGATGCAGCGCGGCTTTGCATGGCTGAAAAATTGGCAGCAGGCATGACGAGATAGGGAATGATGATGCCGGCCTGAGGTCAGAGCGACTTCACTCCTCTCTCTGCAGGAGCGCGCTTCAGAGCTTTACTCCTTCCTTCGAGGAAAATGCGTCGTCCCGGTGGCGGCATGTGCGGGCAACGCTCCCACCGATGAACGGGGGGCCTTGTTGAGATACTTTTCACGACGCTCAGATACCGCGAAGAACAAGCTTTTCGTCCCCGCGGCCCGGACAGGTTACGGCCGCTGAGTTGGCGCCTATCTTGCAGTGCCGTTCGCCGGCTGATCCATCAGAATGTCAGCGGCCTCTCCTCTTCTCAGGACAACGTGGTAGCCTTTGATCACGAATTCCACGGGATCGCTGAGCGGAGCATCCTTGACGACCCTCACTTCCGAGCCTTTAACGAAGCCCATCTCCATCATTCTCAGTCTGAACTCGGGATCACCGCACACCTGGATAACCTTTCCTCTTTCACCTGGCTTGTAAGTGGAGAGTCTCACGGAATCGGTGGTAAGGCACTCCCGGGTTTCGAGCGCGTCGCAGTCTGCGCATTTTTCAGGCGAAGGAATGGGCTTCATTCTGACCTCCTCGTTATATGCTTCAGGAGTCGATCCCCGGATCCTCCGTCGAGGTGATCGGCTCTATCATAATTAGCCTCTTCAAATATATGTGTAAGCCCCGTCCATGCCTTTGTCAAGCTCATTCTCATTTACCGAGTAATGTCATGTAGATGCTATGACGAAAAGGTTTGAGCCCCTTCTTGCAGGCATCTGGCGCCGGGCGGGCGGCATCGACGCGGACGCGACATCTCCAGGGGGTGTCTTGTCTTTTTTCTCTGCTGACGACCTTTAATGTCTAGATAATCGAATCCTGTAATTCTATACTGTTTTCACCCGATCAGAGCAAATAAGGAGCCGTACGGGAATAAGCGAAAGGAGTCCGGAAGGACAGAGAGCCGATGACGTGCGATACAAGCGACAAGGAGAAAGCCGTACCCTTGATGCAGAACGCGGGGGATGCCGATACCTTTCCACGGCCTCTTGCAGAGGATCTGTGGCTCTTGGGAAATTCCTATTTCAGCCTCTACCTGGTCAAGGGCGAACAGGCCTCCGCCCTGATCGAGGTCGGGGTATCGGCTATCGTGGATGAGGTGATTACCCAGTTGGAGTCGTTGAAAATTGAGCCAACCTTCCTCGTGGTCACCCACCCCCATGTTGATCATCTCACCGGTCTGAAGGGCCTGAAAGAGCGGTACTCTGACGCCCTGGTGGTGGCCGGGACAGGAGCTCCCGAATTCCTCGAACATCCCAAGGTTCGTGCGGGGGTGGCGCCGGAAGAGAGACATATGTCGGAATTTATGGCGTCAATAGGAGCCCCGGCAAGACGACCTCCGCTCGAAGACCCCCCGAGCCTCGCAGACTGCCTCATCGCCGCGGACGGAGACGAGATGGACCTCGGCCGCCTCACAATGCGGTTCCTGGTCGTGAAGGGCCATGCTCCCGGACACATCAATGTGTACGTGCCGGAAAGAGAAGCGCTGTTTGCATCGGATTCCCTCGGGTACCCCCTCGAGAAGCGGGGGATATGCCCGCTTGTCTTCATGAGCTTCGAGGATCACATGAGGACGTTGGATCGCCTGGAACAGCTCAACCCTCGAATCCTCGGGCTCGGGCATCAGGGATCGTGCAGGGGATCTCAGGTGCAGGAATGCTTCGCAGAGGCCCGCAAGAGCGCGTCCGAGATGAGAGAGAGGATACGTAATGACCACAGGGACGCGGAGGAGATCAGTAGGGATCTGTTCGAAGAATTCTATCGGGATGAATTTCGGATCTTCAATCCTGACAACATCTCTCTCGGCTTCAAGTCAATGGTGAAGCAGGCTAAAAAGTAACAAGCATTCCGGTGGCCCGGATTGAGCCCCCGGCTCGGGTCGGCATCTCGATCGCGACCTCAACCCCGCGCGGTCGGGCCGTCGCGTGACGAACCGAGACGTTGTGGGGAAAGATTCTTCCGTCTCAGAAGGAGATTCTCGGATTGAACGCGGGAACGTCTCCAGACCGGCCTCACCTCAGTGAGCGCCAGCGAGCTTGCCTCGAGCCCACGAAAAACATGATCGTGAGCGCGGGGGCCGGTTCGGGTAAGACCTTGCTTCTTGCGAAGAAGATGGGAGACCTCTTCTGCCAGCGGAGCGCTTCAGGGTCGTATCAGGGCATTGAACAGGTCTTGGCCTTGACCTTTACCCGCAAGGCGGCCGGAGAGTTGCGCACCCGCGTGTACGGAGAACTCCTGGACCGGATCGGGACAACAGGCCCGGGGCCACTCAAAGCCCATTTGCGCTCCGTCACCGAAAAATTTCATGCTGCCCGCATTTTCACGATCCACGGCTTCGCGTCCGGGCTCATTCGCAGTCATCCGGTTGCCAGTGCAACCGACCCCGATTTCGAGATCCTCGACCATGCGCGTGAAGCGGTTGCCGTAAGGAACGCGATTCGGTCCACCCTGCAACGCCGCTGGACGGACCGCGACCCGGCACTGGTCCGACTCCTGGAGCAATGGTCTCCGTTCGAGCTGAGAGCCACCCTCGAGTACCTTCTCAGGCATCCCATAGAATTAAAGGAGCTTGGCGAAACGGCCGATTCGGAAGACATCCTTTCACTGCTCAGGAATGAGCAGGCGCTCAGGTGGGCCGAGTTCAGGTCGAACGTAGAGGGCCCGTCCGGCTGGCTTTCACG
>JARRRG010000487.1:0-3329 GCA_037380965.1 Deltaproteobacteria bacterium | reverse complement strand
TCAGTCGTTCATAATTCTGTCGCGATAGATAGTGATACTACCCCCTATCCTCGTGCTGCCGCAAGCAGAGCCGGGAAGGACGCGGCGAACATTGTAAAATCTTCAACGTATGCGAGGACGCCACTCGATGCTCTCAGTATCGGATATCACTATGCCGTGCCCCTTCAGAAATGATCCGAAACCCTGGAAGGATCCGCTCATCGAGGACAAAACATTCGACTCGGCCATTCTTGCCAAGGTTCAGGCGATAGAGGACGGGAAGCTCGATCAGCTCACCCAGGCTGAACAGGATGCAATAGCCGCGGCTGAGCTCGCAGAAGCCGAGAACGCCAGTGCACCGGGCCTCGTAGACTTGGATAAACGTTTGAAGGCTATTGAGGCTGGGCTGGAAAAATGACGGCGCTGGTGACTATGTCGCTGCTCGCCTACATGGTCTATCTCTTCTGGCCGGGAGAAACCGATGTCCGATGAGCGAGACGATATCAAGATCTTGATGAGCGACGTTAAAACGCTCATCAAGGAGGTCTCGTCCGTTCAGACTGTCAATGAGCTGCAATTGGTCGAGATGGCCGCGATGAAACAAAGCTGGGCTGAAGCTCAGGAGCACTGTGCAGCGCGGCATCGCGAATTGGAAAAGGATAGAGCCGAGAAATGGCAGGCCGTAGGCGAACGTTTTGCAGCGATGAATGGCTGCGCCCAAGGGAAAGAAACCGTCTGGAACTCCGTTTGGACGAAGGTCGGAGTCATAGGGACGTTCGGTATGCTCATCATCTACATTATCTGGACGGCTAAGGGATGGGGGGTGCCGTAAATGAATGATCAGGCGAAAGGTACCATCGGAATCAGTCTGTGGGGAATTCTGTTCATAGTGGCATCTCTCATGTGGGGCGCAGCCAGAGGAGATCCATACGCCATGCTCTTGACGGTCCTGAGGATTTTCATTGTGGTGCCCCTGGCGACCGGGCTATCGATCGGATCGCTCATCCTCTTCGACAAATACACTCCCGGCGATTGGCTCGCGGGGGTTGCGGATGACCAGCATGGGAACATCGGCACGAAAATTGGCACCGGCCTTGTGGTTGCTTCTCTTATTTTCAGCATCTTTTGGGTGTGCGTCCAGGGCTGACGCGCTTGGGAGAGGCTATGCCCGCGCACTGACCTTCGAGCTACGAAGTATCATAAACAAACATACGCCCTACGCCTGGGGCGGCTCGAACGATGAGAGGGAAGGGCTTGACTGCAGCGGGTACATTTATCTCGCCGCACGGCGAGCCGGGCTGCCGGTTCGACGGACCACCTCTCGCCGGATGGCAATCGGGGACGGGGGCTGGACCGGCATCCCAGTCACCCTGGATGACCCTGCCAATTGCGGGGATACCCTCGATCTCATGTTCTGGACCTTCGCGGCCAAGCGACCCAATGGACATGTCGGGGTCCGATGGGGAAAACAGCGAGTCACTCATGCAAGCACTCGGCGGGGAGTGGTGATCGATCGCCTCTCCGGAGTTCTCATGAAGGCTTTGACAAAATCAATCCACCTGACAATAGGAGAATGAAATGGAAGGCAAGACGCTGCTGACCAGCAAGACTTTTTGGACGAATGCCGTGGCCTTGATCGGAATGATTTTGACCGGGACCGGCGTGATTTTGGAACCTCAATGGGTTGTCTATCAAGCTGTTGTCTTGGCTGCAGTGAATGTAGGGATACGCATGTACACAGGCAAGCCCATTACGGGCATTGTCGTGCTCCCGGAGGATGCCAAGTGATCCGAGCCGAGCCCAGCGCGCAGCGTAAGTCTCTGCCTCGGGTCACCGTCTGCGTGGCCACGAAGAATCGCACGGACATGCTTCATCAGTTTCTCTGGAGCCTCATCCGGCAGGAATTCAGAGAGTGGGACCTGTTGATCGTGGATGACTCGGATGAGCCGGTCCGTTGGGATCGGTTCGGAGTTTATCCCAGGCTTTTTGCTGAAATGAAGCGCACCCGGCACGAAGTGACGATTGTGGCCGGTCCGCGTGTAAATCGGATCGGCGCGGCCTACCAGGCCGGTTTGATCGCAAGTCCCCGGGAAGTGCCTCTTTTCTTCAGGGCGGATGACGATTCCTGGATGGAGCCAGATTGTCTCGCCAAGCTGGTCGCGGTAATGGATGACGAGGATGTAGGAGCGTGCGGCGGTCTCTTTCTCCATCCCGGCGGCGCGGAGATCGATACGCTGATGCCCGATGATCCCCGTTATCGACATGCCACCATCGAGGGTCTTTCCGATCATTTCAACATCCAGTGGCACAGGCACTCCTCTGACAATCTTGTGCCGGTCGAGCATCTCACCGCGAACATACTCTTCAGGAGGAAATGGCTCGAAACGATCGGTGGATTCGAAACCATGTTATATCAGCAGCATCGGGACGAGACCCAGGCCACGTGGCGGCTGCATGTGGCCGGGGCAAAATTGTTTGTCCGTCCGGACGCGGTGGCGTGGCATTTGAAGGCATCAACCGGGGGCGCGCGAGGGCATCATCCCGACGTGTATGTCGAAGATCATCGAAAGTTCATGGCCCAGAGAAAGACCATGCAGCCAGGCATTCACATCAGCCTCGGTCACGCGATCGGGGATGGCTTCATGGCAACCCCTATGCTGAACATCATGCGCAAGATGAATCCCGATAGGAACATCGCGGTCTTCGCACCATGGGCCAAAGATGTGCTCTGCGGGAACCCGGACGTGGATGCCATCGCCGAACATCCCCTCGATCATCAACGGACTGTCAGGCTTGAGCAGTCGGTCTACAACTGGGCGAGCGCGAAGCGATGGAAAGGGCATCTTGCTGAGGCTTATTGCAGGATGTTCAATCTACCGCTCCCGGAGGATGTAAACCCTCATTTTCATTTCCTTGGAGACGAATTTTCGGATGAGCTGCCTCGCTCGGACTTTATCGTTATTGCTCCCTGGTCTTCCGCCAAGACCTTTGATTTTTATCAGGCGAGCGGGAATAAGAATTGGCTCATGGACCGGTGGAAATCGGTGGTGAAATGGGCTCACCAGAACGACTTCATTGTCGTTCAACTCCGGGGGTCTCAGGATGAGCCTCTGGTAGAAGACGTGGATCTGGATTTCGCATGCAGACCCCTTCGCGCCGCGTTTGGGTGCATTGGAAAAGCACGCCTGCTGGTAAGCGTCGATACCATGGCTCATCATGCGGCAGCAGCCCTCGGTGTGCCCACCGTGGTTCTCTGGGGACGATCCAAGCCTGAACACTTCGGATACCGACGAGACAATATTGTCAATATACAAGGCGCGTGTCCGGGTGTTCCCGTTCCGGCGCGCCTG
>JARRRG010000486.1:0-3729 GCA_037380965.1 Deltaproteobacteria bacterium | reverse complement strand
CTTCCTTCCCCGTCTGGCTCGCATAGTAGTAGTTCCACGACAGCCCGGCCTCAAGCTCGAATTCCCATGCATACGACGCAACCGGAACGAGCGACGCGCATAGAAGAATGGCAGCGATCAGCACACCGGTGTGAGATTGGCGCATCCCGATCCTCCTTACATTAGAACTCAATTCAATCTCGTCGCGGCCGGTCTGCGCATCCGAAGGTGCTGAGATTCGGCGGGACGATGATTGGCTTAGGCGTTTCCTGTGGTTTGAGGTGAGAGGCTACGAGGAGGGTTGTCAGTTTTTCAAGACAAACTTCTGCTTATCTTATTTGGTTAGCCTTGTCTATCGTCTTTCGGAAATCGTCTCCCCTCGACCGGTTCCTCTTGACCGTGAGAGCAATATCAAGGGCAGCGAGAAAACGCTTGACACACCGCGGCTGCCTGACGTACGTTAGGCATGTCTAATTCATGATCATCAAGCTGGTTTTGTTGTAGGCATTTAACACGAGGACTCCATGACACGCATTGACCCGTTGACCGCAAGCCTCCAATGCTACCTCGCGGCAATCCGTGAGCTCCTGGCCGATCGGGCCATGATTTCGTACGAACCGTACGGTTCGGTTATGCTCACACCTCTGGGAAAGGACGCGGCGGAGAAAATTCTGGCTCGATGCGGCATCATCAGGGAGTTTCTCGTCTCGGTGCTCAACATTGAGGAAGAAACCGCGAAAGACGCGGCTTGTCGCATGCAGCATTCAGTGCCCGCGGCAATCGTTGCCCGGATCGCTGAGCGGTTCGGAGGTCGGTCTGGGTCGTTTCTCGGGTGAGCAGGCCCGTCTCTTGAGGATAGGCTTTTCTTGACCGGTAAATGAGCTGTGCCTACTCATCGCGGCGCTATCCGCGGTCTCCGGGCAGTGGAAGGAAGCAGTCATGTGGGAGCTCATTCTGATCTCGATCATCGTTCTGGCCGCGCTGGTCTATCTGGGGAGCCATTATTCCGGAAAGCTCAGGGGAAGAGGCGGGCGATCTTCAGATGGATCGGCTGAATCGACAGCATGCTCCGGAACGTGTGATTGCGGCCTCGAGTCATGTCCCGAGAGGCTGAAGCGGACCCGAGAGCTCATGGTAGCGGGAACAAAATGCAATCACGCGGACGGAGAGCCGTCATCGTAGCTCTCAGTCGCGGACGCGAATTTCGGGCCGGCTTGTCAGCGTGGGATGACGCGTGGGCTCGCAAGCCCCAGCAGGGGCCGACACCCTGTACGAAGATGTGGCGGAAAGCAGGTGGGAGAGACTGAACTGCCTCGAAGAGCTCCTACGGGATGATGTTTTCTTCGATCACCGTTGAGAGCTGGTTCAGTGTGCCGCATTCCGCGACGGTGGTGCAGAGCGGCGCATAGACGTCCATGACGCTGTCGCCGGTGCCCCAGAAGGGGCGGGGCTCCGGGTTCAGCCAGATTAGCTTCTTGGCCCGAGCGGCCATGGCCTCGAGAGCTTCGAGTCGTGTCGGCAGTTGGTTATTGCGGGCATCCCCCAGTATGATGACCGTGGTACGGGAGTTGATCACGGTGAGGTGCTCCTCCACGAATTGCGTGAGAGAACTTCCGTAATCGGTGCCGAACCGGTAGATCAGGCCATACCCCGCGGCAGCTATGGAAACGGCTTCGTTCAGATCGTATTGTTGGAATATACCTGTCACTTCGGCCAGGTCTCCCACGAAAATGAAACTCCGGATCCTCGCGATCACCTCTTTCAAGGTATAGAGAAAGAGGAGCATGAAGCGCGAGAAATCCCGGACCGACTGGGAGACGTCACAGAGCGCGACCACCTGCGGCCGACCGGGTTTCTTGTTCCTGAAGTGCAGGTCCGGGAGAGGGCCACCGTATCCTACATTCTTTCTCAAGGTGGTCTTGATGTCGAACCGCCCCCTTTGAGCCCGCTTGAGTCTCAGGCTCAGGCGATCCTTGAGGCGTCGGGCGAGACGGTCAACGGCCGGTCGCATGGCCAGGAAGTCTCGTTCGGTCAACCGGAACAGATTTCGGTTGGCGAGGTCTTCGTCTTCCAGGCGGCGCAGGCCGAGGAAGCGGTTCTTGGCCACCTCTCTCTCGATGAGGTCTTCGAGCTCCCTCTCGAGGCGGTCGAGGTTCCGGTCCATGTACTCTCTCACGGCCCGGGCGGATTCGGGGTCACGGAGGCGGTCCTCTATGTCGGCTGCAAGGTCCTCTGTTTCGGCTCTCACCCGGTCCAACCCCATCAACCCGCGCAACCGGCTTACGAAGAAGTTGCCCCGTATCGGAAGGATCTCCCTTCGCTGCAAGCCGAGGTCCTGGCTCCGGGCCATCAGGAGTCTGGTCAACGGTCCGAATCGACTGGTCATGATCATTTCGGTGACCGGGGAGAGATCAGCCTGCCGCACGTCCCGCGCCTCGGCCATGCGTGCCGGTACCTGTTCCCACTCCCGTTCCTCGGGCTGGTCCGGCATTGCCCCTACCATCGGTCCACCGGAGAAATAGAGGTCGAAGAGGGTATCAAACACGGGAATGTCGCGGGCCCGTTTTATGAGGGTTGACCGGAGCGCGTCCCGGAACAGGGATCGGTCATGAAGCGTCATCAATGAAAGGATGCCGAGCGCGTCTATGACTTCGACCGGAGAGACTTTGATTCCGGCTTTCCGAAGACGGCCCGCAAAATCGAGTATTGGCTGCTCCATCGAGAATCATTTCCCTCAGGGGCGTATCGAGTAATCGGAAAATGGTTCGACCGGTTCACGCGACAGGCTCACGGAACCCTTCAGTTGAATACCTGTTTCAGTTCCGGCATCTGCTCCCGGGCTCGGGCCAGGTCCCGCTCGTATTTGAGCAGCACGCTCAAGGTGCGATCGAGAACGTCGTCCGAGAGGGTGTCGACAGAGAGCGACACGAGCGCGGCTGCCCAATCGAGTGTTTCGCTGATGCTCGGGCTCTTTTTGAGCGACATGTGCCGGAGTTTGTCCACCACGGTAACGACTTGCCGGGCAACCGTCTCCCGCAGGTCCGGCACTTTGACGCGAACAATCTCGAGCTCGGTATCGGGTGACGGAAAATCGAGGAACAGATGGAGACACCTGCGCTTCAACGCGTCACTCATTTCACGGCTGTTGTTGCTGGTGAGGATGACCCGCGGAATGCTGCTCGCCGTAACCGTGCCGATTTCGGGGATGCTCACCGTAAAATCGGAAAGAACCTCGAGGAGAAAAGCCTCGAACTCCGGGTCGGACTTGTCCACTTCATCCACGAGCAGGACTATCGGTTCCCGAGAGCGTATGGCCTGCAAGAGCGGCCGCGGCTGGACGAACCGTTCGGAGAAAAAAATGTCGTCAAAAGAAGAGATCCTCTCCACAGCCTCCAGGAGGCTGGAATCGACCGACATCTCTTCTGAGATCTTGTCCTTGAGGATCTGGGTGTAGAGCAGTTGTTTGCCATACTGCCACTCATAAAGGGCCTTGCCTTCGTCCAGTCCTTCGTAGCACTGAAGTCGAACCAGTCTGCGTCCCAGCGCACGGGCCAGGACCCGTGAGAGGTCTGTCTTGCCTACCCCGGCCGGTCCTTCCACCAGAACGGGTTTCTCGAGCTTGCCTGCGAGGAAGAGCACGGTGGCCGCGTGATTTGGAAGGAGATACTTCTCTTTGGCAAAAGCGGCCTTGACCTCCTCCGGATCATTGAGCTCGCGGGGAGAAACGGGCCCTTCGCTGCTGGGTTCGTC
>JARRRG010000485.1:0-3165 GCA_037380965.1 Deltaproteobacteria bacterium | reverse complement strand
CTACCACGATCAGAAGACCGGCAACGGCCAAGATGTGAAACAGTACTTTCTTATTCATCCACAGACTCCTTCCCAAAAAAGTTGCGCGCCCACACTCAACGCCACAACCTTTTTTCAAACCCTCAAACAGCTATCCTTAAGATTAAACTTTACAATATTAGACAATGGCCCTCTTGTCAAGGAGAGAATCCGGCCCCCTCCCACCAAATTGGACCAACCTTGGCAAGCGGCTGTCGAGCTAGACAGCGTGGTTCGAACGAGGAAGCCGCGGCCCGGACCGGGCGCTCCTCTCTAACGCATCAGCAAGCCGGGAAACGGCGACCGATTTCAGTGAGCCGCGCGGGTCCTATTCTTCCGGTTCGCCGGGTTGGCTCTCCTCCGACTCCATCGCGGGGCGTTTAGGAAATCCCACCCGGCCGCAACCAAAATCAGGGGACGCAACGGCTCCGAGGTTCTCGACGACATGCCGTTCGAACGAGCTCCCTTTAATTTTCCATTCCTGAACCATCGTTTCGAGGATCGGCTCGTGATTCTTGTCGAACCGTACCACTCCGCGGGGCCCCTCAATATCAAGTTTCTCGAGCTCCCGGACCACTTCGCTCAATTCATTCGTCGCGTGACCGGTCCCTCGAACCGCCTGACAAATCGCGTTGGCAATGTCGTAGCCCTCTGCGGCTCTTGCTGAGTCCGCAATGTCTCGGTTCAGTCTCCGTTTGATCCTGCTGGTAAATGCCTGGGGGTTCTTCAACGTGGAGAGGGTTCGTATGCCGGGAGCCTCCTTGCCCTGGCGGTCGAGGGTTTGGGGAAACTGGACCAGGGCTTCCGGTCCAATCAAGGGCAGAGATAGGGGTGCGGCCTGTTCGCGGAACGCCTTCACAAATGCCACTGCTTGTCCACCTCTGAACGCGGCAAACACCAAATCCGGCTTTCCCTTGCGCACAGCCTCGACAACTTCCTTTATCTTCTCGCCCCCTTTGGAAACCATGATCCGGTCGACGAAGCTTCCGCCGGCTCGTTCAAATCCAGCGGCAAAAAAGTCGGCTTGCTCGTTTCCGAGCCAGTTGTCACTACCGGTAATAAAGGCTTTCAGCCCGACATTCTTCACGGCCCAGGGGGCAATCGGGTGTGACCTCTGATACGTGTTTGCACAAAGGCTGAAGCTCATCGGCAGGCACATCTCTCCGGCGACGAGACGAACAGAGGGATTGGTCACAAAGAGGACAACCTTCCTGCCTTTCACTCCGTGTACGGTTTTTTCCGAGGCCTCCAGAGACAGAGGGCCTACAAGGAACTGCACTTCCTTATTCATTACGAGGGCGGCCAGGGCCTCGAGAGTTTTTTTCTCGTCAGGGCCGGGGTCTTTTCTCAGAAGCTCCAAAGTGGGTGCTCTCCGGGCCTGTTCCTTGAGGAAGAGCTCGAAACCCGACATGAGAGAATGGGCTTCTGCTGCAAGCGGGCCAGATTTCGGAAGAATGAACCCCACTCGTACAGGGGGGCTGCCTGCCGCTCTGATACTCGTGCCTCCCCCGATCATCATCGCAACTGAAGCACCAGCCTGGACTAAAAATTTGCGTCGAGAGACGCGCGGCAATTTGAGATCCCCACGACCATCTCTTCGGGACAGGGACCCTGGACCTTCAACTGGCGGGAAGCGGGTTGGGGCTGCATCCATACTGACCTGGTTTACTTGGGGATCATGGTTATCCGGCATGGTGTTACACTGTCACCTTTCCGAGGTATTGCCGTACACTCCTACGATTTCATTGCGAAATCTCGACCTGTCCGAGGCATCCTACCCTAAAGGAAAAGTCATGTAAAGAACGGGAGGAGCCGAACCTCTTTCCCTTGCTCCCTTTCACTATCAAGCTCAGCGTCGGTTGCCGGGGCCACCTCAACGAATTCATCGAACGAGTACACGTCTCCGGGGTTAACAGTCATCGCGGCCACAAGATTACGCGCCGTCATTTCTGAGGTTTTTTCCGCATGAGTCGAGCTCAGCACGAGATCGGCATCACAGTCTGATGCACATGGTTGGGGCAGGATCTTCCGCTGGCATGGTTCGGCACGAGAAGGAACAGGGCCATGTATGCCTCTGCTTCCCGGGCAGACGGAAAAGTTGGCTGGTCATGTAAAATCGATATCTATGCAGGAATCACCGCGCAGGGTTCTCCGGGTATTGACGCGGTGGCAGGGGAGGTCCCGCTGGAGGGGGAGGAAAGACGGGCCGAGGGATTCTACGCGGTTGGCTTGGCATTTCACGAGCATTTTCACCAAGGGCCTTTTGAATTCCGTGGAGCGCTTTGAAGATGGTTTCCACCAAATCCTTCTGCTCCTGGCCCAATTTCGCACCACCTTCCAAGGCCTTGCCTACGTCTTCGAGAACCCCGGTAGAACCGGCTGCGAGGCCACGGCTAAATGGCTTGACCACGTTCTTGGACAGGTCCTTGCCAGCCTGGTACATCAGTTCCGACATCTCCTGGCGGTTGGGGTCAGCCAGGAGTGAATTGAGTTGCCCCTTCATGAATCCCTTGGACATGGGATAAAATTTCCGGCCCATGAGTTCTGCGTCTTTTTCAAGCTTTTTATCGGGGGTATTGGTGAGATCTTGCCTGAACTTCTTTCCGAGACCGGAAATCACGCCCGTCAGGAACGAATCAGTCATCTCGACGGCCTTCTCTCCGTGCTTCGCGGAGAGCGCATCGGCCGCCAGCCTGACCACTCCATACGCGGCAAGAAAGAGCAGAACTACCAGGCCGACAAAAGTCAAAACCTTCTTCATAAGCAAATCAGGCAGAGGCCCTCGGAAGGCTGCCATCCGAGGGCCTGTTTGACCGGAACCGGGCTATGTAAGCTCACCGCGCCTACCGACCCCAGTTGTAGTTCGGATAAGGAGCCCTCTGCGCCCGGGGGCTGTACTTGCGAATAGGCTTGTACTTTCGGATGGACTTGCGCACCATAGGCGGAGGAGCCGGCGGGCATTCCATTCGAACGCAAAGCACCCGGCACGTGGGCGGAATAACGGAATTCTGGGAACATTTTGAGATAGCCATTTCCGAAGCGTGATACGGGGTAGGGCCCACCCCCAGATAAATGGCACCCCGCAAATTCTTGGCTGTGGCCACGAAGACGGGTGCAGCATGTACCGCAGCCGCAACCATCAGCATG
>JARRRG010000484.1:0-3171 GCA_037380965.1 Deltaproteobacteria bacterium | reverse complement strand
GCTCCCCCTTTGGATCAAGTTTAAACCTCAGCTTCATGGCGACAGAACTGAGCATAGCTTCCACCTGAATGGCTTTTGGGTCCTGCTGCCCTTCCATGGGGATCTCTCAGATTTGAGAGACGCCATTTCAATGGAAAAATACTACCTCACGTCGGCATTGACCAGTTTCTCTTAGACAACAATAAGAAACCAGCCCAGAGTAGGCCTTTTCCGCTCGTCATCGAAGCAGTTCGAGGCCGGCTCGAACTATACAACTTTCACCATTTCGGCTCACTGTGATGAAGTGATGACGGTTCACGCCTTTGCATTGGTGGAGGGCAAGGTGAAATAGAAAGTCGCCCCCACTCCTGGTTCTGCTTCGGTACATATCCGCCCTCCGTGCCGCTCAACGACACGTGCCACCGTGGTGAGGCCGATGCCGTGCCAGCCAAGATCCGGAGCGCCGCGCAGGCGCCGGAATGGAAGGAAAAGATTTTCCGCATCCGCCATCGCGAAGCCGGCACCATTGTCTCGGACGAACCAAGTCGTTTCCCCTCGACCTTGGTCACGCCGAACTCGATCACGGCCCCCTTGGGAAAACGATGCTCATCTTCGGACGGAATCCCTTCCCTCCGTGTATTAAGATAACCAGACTGAGAGGAGGAATAGCGCGTTGCGCGGTGGTTAAGCGATCTGGATCATAGCCAGTGAAGCGCGGACGTTTCCACCGCTGATATCGGGACGAAGTCGCAATTCGATGATTGTCACTCCGACGAGGTCGACTCGGTAGTCTTCCACTTCCCGGGTATTTTGCGGGGGATTGAAATTGTACTGCTGGCGAACGATCTCCCGAGGTGCAGAGTCATCCTCTCCCGACCAAGCGAGGGAGAATTCGTGGGTGCGCTCCTGCCGTTCTTCCTCGAAGACCAGCCGAATCCGTCTGACCCGCTGGGGCTTGTCAAAGAGAAAACGTATCACCTGCTCACCAGCCCGTGCAGCTCTCCATTCCTTGCTCCCAGACCGAATCGCAAACTCGATGGGATATTCGGAATCCTCCGAGGTAATCTCTGCCCTGGCCAGATGCTCCAGGTCCAGCCACCGATCATCTGCCAGCCCCTCGTCCTGTCCGATCACACTCTTGCGCATGGGTTGCCTCCTGCTCCTGTCTTTTGCTGACCGCAACTTGCCGAACAAAAGATCCACTCAAAGTGCTGCCCTTTAAATGCCCAGGGGGGAACGTACCGTGAAGTGTCATTTGGTCGGCAAGGTAAAGTAAAACGTGCTCCCCTCGCCCAACTTGCTTTCGACCCAAATCCGTCCGCCATTAGCTTCGACAAGCAATCTGGAGATATACAGGCCCAGACCGATCCCCTTGGAGGACCTAGGCCCTTTGACCTGAAAGAACCTCCTGAAAAGACGTGAACAGTCTTCGGGGGCGATTCCCTCTCCTTGATCGCTGACGGATATCGTGATTTCCCCGTCAGTTTTATGAGCTTGGAGAATGACCTTGCGATCGGGCGGTGAAAACTTAAGGGCGTTGCTGAGAAGATTAAGGAGTACGCGCTCCAGGCGTGCGGGATCTGCCATTACCGGAGGCAGATTATGGGGAATCTGGGTCGCCACCCGGTTCAGGTTCAGAGCCTTCTTGGCATCCCGGAGACAAGACCACACGAAGTTTTCCAGAGTGATCAGTTTTTTCTCCAAAGGGATATTACCGCTTTCAATGCGGGCGGTATCCACCAGATCCTGGATCATAGCTTCCATTTTCCGGGCTCCCTCCAGGATCTCTTCCACATTCTTTAAAACGGTACCCCCTATGCTGCCTTGTCGAAAGGCTTCACTCAACATTTCTGCATGTCCTAGTACGGCTGTAAGTGGGGTACGAAGGTCATGGGCAACCATATGTTGAAAGGATGTATTAAGTTCCTGCAACTCATGCAGTTCTGTAACATCCGTTAGAACCCCTACCATCCCGTCGAATTCCCCCGCAGCATCGTACAATGGCGCCGCACTTGTGGAAATAACGATCCTCTCTCCGTCGGGCCGCTCGACAATCGCCTTGAGCCCATATACTCCCTTGTTCTCATAGAAGACCCGCTTGAACGGGGTTTCCTCCTCGGGAAGGGGGTCGCCCCTTACAGTAGAGAGTCGCCATTCGGCCTGGTCGAACGTTCGTTGGAGGATCGACTCTCGGGGCACGCCTAGAATTCTCTCGGCCGCAGCATTGGCGTAGGTATAGCGCCCATCCCTGTCCAGCATGACAATTCCATCTGTCGCCGATTCCAGAATCCTTTCAAATCTGGTGGATCGGAGGGCATCTTCGGTTTTCTCGGAATACGTCATCTCGAACCTCCGTGGAGCGGTCGGTCCTCCTCACCGCCGGGTCCTGCACATTCAACATTATCAAAGAGCATGGATAGCGCAATTCGGTCCAAGATGGATGAGCGACCGACAAACTGGCGCAGCCTCCCCCCAAAGTTGAAACCAGTTGGGGTTCAAGTTGCAGGCGCAGTAATGTCTAAGAGTCAGGCCCTTACCGAAAAATGTACCGTCAGCAGACCCAAAGGAGGGGAGGATGCTCTTTTATGGGCGAGATTCAGCGCGTGTCTGAAGCGCCAGAAGGTATCGGGAAATTCGGGATAGATTAAAAGGACGTTCATGCTCTCACCGAGGTTTATCCGCAATGATACCGTATGCGGCTTCGGCGGCAATTACACGAAGGTTTGAATGTCCACTTGAGAATGGAGCAGTCCCCGCTCTTGGCTTCAGACTCGCTCGGAAAAGCATGGGTCGGAGAAGAAGTGCCAGAAGGGACTTGCTAGAAAATCGAAAGCGGGAAAACCTGTGGAACGATTCAGGAGAAAGTCGCCACGACTGAGGAAGGTTAGGTCCACGCAGAGCCCTGCGGATGTCAGGTGCCTCCGCACAGAATCTAAATCCGTCCAGACTAAATCCTCCCTTTGCCAGACGCAGCTCTAATGGCGATTATCGTGCGGCCGAGGTAAGGTGAAAAAAGTTCGAATAACGTCCAATGTGGGGAGCCAACAAATTAACAGACCGATTTCTTCAATGAAATCGGTCTGTTTTCTTAGGTCTCCATTTTAACCAAAAACACCCTTCCGTGCAAATCTTTTAAAAATCAATGGCTTAAAAGTTCGAGTCCAGGATGGTCATTTTTACTGGACCAAAGGG
>JARRRG010000483.1:0-3903 GCA_037380965.1 Deltaproteobacteria bacterium | reverse complement strand
GCTTTTTCGGCAAGGTAACGATGGTTTTGCCTTCCTGCCGACTTGTGAGAGGCCCCTAGGGGTCTTTTCCGCGTCTGGGAGATCGTAGGACTACCGGTTTCTGCGGTGAACACCTGCGAATTGGCAAGGCCGCCGCATTATTCCGGTAAGAGATCGCGAAGTACAGGAGGTAGCGCTGATGAAGAAGGTAATCGCCTTATCGATCCTCTGTCTGGTAGCCTTTGCAGGCTCGATGGCCTGGGCGGAGTCTGAAATACCCAGCCTGGTGGGCACGTCGAACGGGAAGGGAGAGGCAGGAGTGCTTATCAAGGGAGAAAAGACATCCCCAACCACCCATCATGACAAGGAGTTCAGCATATTTAAAGGCAAACTCATCATAGAGATGCAAAAGGGCCGTGTGTTTAAGGGCTATCTCAAGAGCAAGAAAGCCAACGAAAAGATCTACGGGGTCATCGGTTATGACAACAAGACCTTTTATTACGTGGACACCGACGGATTTAACGACGGCAAGATCGTGACGCCTGACAAGCTCCAAGTGATCTATCATCACATAAAACCCACTGACTGCGTGGTCGCTGTCGCAACATACACCAGACAGAAGTAGACCGAAACATGTGACATCGCCCCATGATTCGGCACACGCGTCGAACCGTGGGGCATGGACCGACCGTTCCCGCTAAAGAGTTGGCCGGGGAATGGAACGCCGCACTTGGCCCCCTGCTTGGCTGCAACAACATGCGCATGACGATGCGGTACGCACACCTTGCGCCGGATCGAATGACATCGGCCTATCCATTAATCCCAACGATTTCAGATTCTCTTGTAAATATCAGTTTCTCCTCTATCCTGGGGAGTCGTTCATCGGTCGATTAATCAAGCTCATGGCCGCCTGCCAAATTTTTCTTGACTGAAGAGCACGTTTCCAAATATCTTATTGTTAGGAACGATTCTGATGTAGTAGGCTGTCGTCACTATTGCTGCTGGATATTGGAACGGGAACGTCAATTCCAAAGAAGATAGTGGATCGTTCAGGTCCGCGATCCTTGACGGCCAGGCCTCGTTAGAAACTGGGAAGAGGAAAACCGATCGGCCTGAGCCTTTTCTGAAGAATCGTTTGACCAATTCGGTTCCCCTTAAGACAAATGAAGAAGGGAGGGATAAATCATGAACACGACTGCGAGAACATCCAGGCAAGTGGTCCTTGGTGTAGCGATCGCTGCGGCATTCACGGCATCAGTAGCTTTCAGCGCTCCACTGGGGCTGCCCCCGGTTCCTGTTCCGGCGGACAACCCTATCACGCCTGAAAAGGTGGTCTTGGGCAAGAAGCTCTTTGAGGACAAGCGGTTCAGCGCCACCGGCGAGGTCAGTTGCTCCAAATGCCATGACAGAGCCAAAGCGTTTACCGACGGCCTTCCCGTCTCGGAAGGGATTCACAAGCTCAAGGGAACTCGAAACGCCCCGACCGCAATAAATGCCGCCTATCTACACACCCAGTTCTGGGACGGCCGTGAGCCGAGCCTCGAATCCCAATCCACCCAGCCTCCGCTCAATCCGGTGGAGATGGGGCTTAAGGATCACAAACCTATTCTCAAAATAGTACGATCGGACCCGGAATACGTGAAGCTCTTTCAAAAGGCGTTCGGCAAGAGCGGGGACCAGATCACCATGAAGGAGGTAACCCAGGCAATTGCCAGTTTCGAGCGCACACTGGTGGCAGGCGATTCACCCTTTGATCGTTATTTCTACGGTGGTGACAAGACGGCTATGAGCCCCGCAGCCATTCGAGGATTTAAGGTTTTGGTCGAACAGGGGCGGTGCGTTTCGTGCCATGTGATGGAGCAGACACAAGCCCTCTTCACCGACAACCGTTTCCACATGATCGGAGTGGCTGCTCAGGATATGCCCAAAAATTTGGATGAGTTGTCGGCTGCCGTGGAGGAAGTGAAGAAGAAGGGAACTGACATCGCCGTTCTGAGCGACAAAAAAACGTCGTCGCTCGGCCGATACGCGGTAACCCGGGATCTCACCGACATCGGAGCTTTCAAGACTCCGACACTGCGAAATGTCGAGCTCACTGCCCCCTACCTGCACGACGGCAGCGTCGAGACCCTGGAGGAGGTTATCGAGTTCTACAACAACGGCGGTCGCCTGGAGAAGACTGATCCCGTGCCGGAACTTCTGAGTGGAGGGATTCGACCGCTTGACCTGACCGACGAGCAAAAGGCCGATCTCGTGGAATTCATGAAAGCGCTGACAAGCCCTGAGTTCGCCCGGAAGAAAGTCAACCAGTGACTCGAAAGAGAATACCGAAAGGGAGGCACAAGCATGAATATAAACCGCCGAGTATTCCTGAAGACAACAGGAGCAGCCTTGATGGCAAGCGCCTTGCCCATGAGCCTGGTTGAGGTTGCCTTCGGAGCGAAAGACCCTGTCCAGGACTTTACTTTTGGTTACATATCCGACGCCCATATCCAGCAAATAGAAGGGAATAAATTCGTTCGAAACTGGGACAGAGGTCTTATCCGAGCAGTCCGAGAGGCCAACCTGCTGCGACCGCGACCGGATTTCTTTTTCTTTGGCGGCGATCTCGCTCAGTTGGGCAAAAAGGAGGAAATGGATCACGGCCTGGAGATCCTGTCCCAACTGAGGGGCAAACTGCGGTACGTCATCGGTGAGCACGATTACTACCTCGATCTTGGCAAGTACTGGGAGGACAAGATAAGCCCCCTCTATTACAGCTTCGATCATAAAGGAGTCCATTTCATTGTACTCAATAGCATCCTCACTCATCACGACTGGACTCATAACAAATGGCCCACTCCCATGCAGCGGATGATGGCCATGGCTCGACTGGACAATCCGCAAGGTTCGCCCTTCATGGTGGGCAAAGAGCAGCGCAAATGGCTGAAAAACGACCTGAAGAAGGTCAACAAGAATACGCCCATCGTCATCTGTTCCCATTCCCCTATTCAGAAGATTTTCAAGAACTGGAATTTCTGGACTGACGATGCCGAGGAAGTGCGAGTGGCCGTATCCGTCGACCTACACACAGGTGGCAAGCCATCTTCCCAAGCTTACCGTGAAGATGAACCGCGCAGATCCGTTCTTTGAGAGGGATGCCACAGGCTGGCAATTCATTGATCTGCACACAGGCAACATCGACATGACCTACCAGTTGCCGGATAATCAAAACCGAAAGGTCGTTTTTGACCCCAAGACCGGTTACCCCCAGGACACGAAGTTTCAGGACCCTGGTAGCCGGATTCCACCACAAATCCATTTTTAGCGTATGGTAAGGAGCCGTCAAATGCATAGGAATCTGAAATCGTTCGGAGCCCTGGTGGCCACCTTGACACTTATCGCAGGAACGTCGATCATCTTCTCGGCATGGGCGGATGAATTCACCAAAAAAGATCAGGAGCGCTGGCAGCAAGAGTTTATGACGGTGGTCAAGAAGGGTGATGAGCTGTTCCACAGCCCGAAACTAGGCAAGAACAAGGTGTCCTGTGACCAGTGCCATCCCAACGGTGCCAATACACACCCGGAAACCTATCCCAAGTTCCAGAGACAGATCGGAAAGGTTGTTACGCTGTTCGAGATGGTCAACTGGTGCATTCGAAACCCCCTGGAGGGTGAATCGTTAGCTGCAGAGGATCCGAAAATGGTAGCTCTCCTGTCTTACATTACCTACGAGCGTCGTGGAGTTCCGCTCGATCCGGGCAAGCATTGATGAAATAGTGCTCGATCCAAGGAACGCGTTCCTTTATTTATGGGGACACCATGCTTTTGGTGTCCCCATAATTCGGTTCAGTCAGAAGAAAAAAGGCCATGCGCGAACATGGCATGACTCCTTGAATGCGATGGCAGGCGGGAGAGGGATCGAACCTCCGACCCCTGCCGTAT
>JARRRG010000482.1:0-3180 GCA_037380965.1 Deltaproteobacteria bacterium | reverse complement strand
TCAGCGCGCTCGTAATTTCGTCCATAGACTTGGCGGTGGCCTCCCGTGGCGAGAGCCCTTCGTCGCGCATGATCCGTTCCACGTTCTCCACCACCACAATGGCGTCGTCCACCAGAAGGCCGATGGCCAGCACCATGGCGAACATGGTGAGCATGTTGATCGAGTAGCCGAAAAGCCCGAGAACCGTAAAGGTCCCCAGGATCACGACCGGCACCGCGATGGTCGGAATCAGGGTGGCACGGATGTTTCCCAGGAACAGATACATGACCAGGAAGACCAGGAGGATCGCCTCAAAAAGGGTCTTCACCACCTCTCCGATGGCCACTCTGATAAAGGGGGTTGTATCGTAAGGGTAAATGACCTTCATACCCGGCGGGAAGTACCGGCTCATCTCTTTCAATTTGGCCTTGATCGCCTCGGCCGTTTCCAGCGCATTGGCGCCCGCTGCCTGTCGGATGGCCAGAGCCGCGGCAGGCTTGCCGTTGTAAAAATTCACCACATCATAGGACTCGGTGCCCAACTCTGTCCGACCCACATCCTTGATCCGGACGACGGAGCCGTCGGGATTTATGCGGATGGGGATGGCCGCGAACTCAGCAGGGGTTTTGAGGAGGTTTTGGACCACGATTGAGGCGTTCAAACGCTGGCCTTCCACCGCGGGCGCTCCGCCGAACTGCCCCGCGGAGACCTCCACGTTGTAGGCCTTAAGCGCGGTGATCACGTCTGCGATCGTAAGGTGGTAATTGGTCAGCTTGTCCGGGTCCAGCCAGACCCGCATGGCATACTGGGAGCCGAAGACCTCGACCTCCCCCACGCCCGGCACGCGGGCCAGCACCTTCTCGAGGTTGGACTGGGCATAGTCTCTCAGGTCATTTCCGTCCATGCTCCCGTCTTCCGAGATCAAACCCACGATGATCAACCAGTTCCTGGTGGATTTGCTGACCTTGACACCCTGGCGTTGCACGACATCCGGAAGGCTGGCCATGGCAAGCTGGAGCTTGTTTTGCACCTGAGCCCAGGCAAGATCCGGATCGGTGCCCGGCTCGAAGGTCAACTGGATGCGGGAAGCACCGGCAGAATCACTGGTCGCGGACAAGTACAGCATCTTGTCGAAGCCGGTCATCTTCTGCTCGATGATCTGCGTGACGCTGTTCTCAACCGTCTCGGCAGAGGCCCCCGGATAAAAAGAGTCAATCGCGATCGATGGTGGGGCGATTGGAGGATATTGCGATATGGGAAGATTGTAGATCGCCAGGCCCCCCGCCACCATCATGATAATGGCGATGACCCAGGCAAAGACCGGACGATCCAGAAAGAATCTCGATAGCATCGGACGTCTCCGTCAATTCGTTTTCCCGGCCGACCGGCCCATATTCCCACGCTCAGCACGAGCTTTCCGGCTGTCGTCAAACGGGATGACCTTGACGGAAGTGCCGGGCCGAACTTTTTGCATCCCCTCGACGACAACGCGATCACCGGGTGCCAGACCTGAGGAGACGAGCCACTTGTCGCCGACGGCGCGATCGAGGGTGAGCTTCCGCTGTTGAATCTTTCCCTCACCGTCCACTATGAGGGTGACGGGATTCCCCTTTGGATCGCGTGACACCGCCTGCTGAGGAATAAGGATGGCCTGTTCATTTATACCTTCTTTCACCACCGCCCGGACGAACATGCCCGGAAGGAGGAGGCCTTCCGGATTAGGAAAGACAGCCCGCAGGACGACGGATCCGGTTGTCGGATCCACCGTGATGTCACGAAACTGTAGCGTCCCTTCCAATGGATAGGCGGTGCCGTCTTCCAGAATGAGCTTGACCTTGCTCTGGTTTCTGCCATTCCGGTTCAGGCGGCCTTTCTCGAGAAGATGCCTCAAGCGCAGCAGTTCAGTGGTGGATTGGGGCACGTCCACGTATATGGGGTCCAGTTGTTGAATGGTTGCCAGCGCGGAGGGCTGATAGGCCGCCACCAGTGCGCCGTCCGTCACGCTGGACTTGCCGATGCGACCGGAGATAGGCGCGGTGACGCGGGTATATCCCAGATTGATACGGGCCGTCTGAACCGCGGCTTTCCAATACTCAATATCGGCCTCGGCCTGTTTCAAAGCGGCCTCCCTGTCGTCATAGTCCTGCTGACTGACCGCTTGTTGTGCGAGTAATCCCTTGAACCGCTCGGCCTTCCGCCTGATCGCAGGCAGATTGGCCTCTGATTTCGCAAGCGAGGCCCTCGCGCTGTCGAGCGCCGCCTGAAAAGGAGCGGGATCGATCTGATACAGCACCTGCCCGGCCTTGACGTCGGAACCTTCCGTAAACAGGCGCTTCTGTATGATGCCGTTTACCTGGGGTCGGATTTCCGCGATCAGGTATGCAGACGTGCGGCCCGGCAATTCAGTCGTCAGCATGAGCTGCTCCGGCCGGACCGTCACGACAGCCACTTCCGGGTCGGGGCGCGGCGCGGCGTGCTGCCGGTTTTCGCAACCGCTCAGCAAAAGACCGCCTACCAGGGCGATCAATATCGCACTCCACTGAAGTGCTTCACGCACGGTTTGATGCTGTCGCATGAGAGACCTCGAAACTGTCAGTGATGAGCGGAGTGAGTTGGCAAGACCTCGTGCAAAGCCACGGTCCCCCTGTCCGTTCAAGCAAATGCTCAAAGCGGAGTCTGGACTCGCCGGATAGGCCAAATCTGCTCTCATTTTCTCTTATCGCCTCATTCTCATTCCCGTCCCCGGAGGCGTCCGATCTTGGAATCGACCCCAATGCGTCCCCTTCCATGCTCCGCAATCCTGCCCGTGTCTGACGACCCAAAGCGGTTCCGGAACGGTCCGGGCTTGGATCAGGCTGCTCGAAAACAAGAAGATGTTGTCGAAAGAGGACGGTTCCATTCACCTCGGCTTCTCCACGGCGCGGAGCCTCCGCTCGCATGCTATCGCCGTCTTGATTTCGGACATTCATTTCTCAGTACACGTTCCCTGTTTGAGCGCTGGCATTCGAAGAATTCCCGGGCATCGCGAAAATCCCTTTGAGATTGTCCAGGATGACGCAGCGAATCGCGTCCAGATTGTCAGGTTCGTAATTTTCCCAGTTGAGCGTCCGCTTGATCGCGCTCGGCGACACGTGGAACATCAGGATTTGTCCCATGATCGCAAAAACTCGGAGCTTGACCTCTTGATCGTCCTGCCCCGGC
>JARRRG010000481.1:0-3181 GCA_037380965.1 Deltaproteobacteria bacterium | reverse complement strand
TCGGCGACACGTTCGAGATGCCGGGCGATGAGCAGGAGATTGATGAAGCGGTTGGCCCGGTCCGGCTCCCTTTGAAGGGCCTCCTTGACCAGGTCATAACAGCGCTGGTTCAAAGCATCCACCTCGTCATCCATGAGCCCCACCTTGTAGGCCATATCCACATCCCCGTTCACCAGGGAATCAAGGCTCATCTTCAGCATTCTTTCTACTTTCCGGGCCATCTCGTCAAAGTCAAAGGAGAGAAAGACAGGGCGTGGCTTCGCGACGATGAGTACGCGTTCGGCGATATTGACCGCCATGTCGCCCACACGTTCCAGATCGTTATTGATCTTTATGACGGCGACTATGAAGCGGAGGTCCACAGCCACAGGCTGATGGAGTGCCAGAATTTTCAGACATTCCTCCTCTATCTCCCCTTCCATTTCGTTGATAGCCTCGTCCCCTGCGATGATTTCTCTCGCGAGATTCAAATCCCGGGACTTGAGGGCCCTGACAGCCTTCTGCACGCTCTCCTCAGCCATCCCGGCGATCAGCAGGATCCGTTTCTTGATTCTTTCCAGCTCGACCTGCAAGTGTCTTTTCATGACACCTCCCCGTTAACCGAACCTCCCCGTAATGTAATCCTGAGTCTGTTTTTTTCCGGGCTTCGTAAAAATGATTGAAGTCTCGTCGTATTCAACAAGTTGCCCCAGATAGAGAAAACCCGTGTAGTCGGACACCCGGGCCGCCTGCTGCATGTTGTGGGTGACTATCACGATGGTGTAATCCTGCTTCAGCTCAGCAATCAGTTCTTCAATCTTCAGCGTTGAAATGGGGTCCAGAGCCGAAGCAGGCTCATCGAGCAGCAGAATCTCCGGCTTGATGGCGATAGCACGGGCAATACAAAGGCGCTGCTGCTGTCCCCCGGAAATATCAGTGCCGATATGCGCCAGTTTGTCCTTGACCTCATCCCAGATAGCCGCCTTGTTGAGAGCCCATTCCACGCGCTCATCCATTTCAGCACGTGAGAGCCGCTCGTACAACCGCACACCGAACGCGATATTATCATAGATGCTCATGGGGAAAGGCGTGGGTTTTTGAAACACCATCCCGACTTTTGCCCGTAGCAGATTGAGATCTTCACCCTGGCTCAGAATGTTGCGTCCGTCAAGCAATATCTCGCCCACGGCGCGCTGCTTGGGATACATCTCGTATATGCGGTTGAAGCAGCGGAGCAGGGTGGACTTGCCGCATCCTGAAGGGCCAATAAAGGCAGTCACCTGATTGGACTGAATATCCAGAGAAATAGAGTGTAATGCCTGAGATTTGTCATAGTAGAAATCAAGGCCGCGCACGGATAATTTGATCTCATGCATGCCGGCGTGTATCCCCTCCGGCGCAGTCGCTTGTCGGATCTCCGGAGCTGGAGCAGCATGCGTCTTTTCTGTCGTCAGAGAAGATATAGGAAGAGAGGGACTCATTTCATTGTTCATCGTGTTAAAACCTCGATTTCGGGGATTTCAGGAACAGGCGCACCAGTATGTTGATAAGTAATATAGTCAAGGTGATCAATAGGGCTCCTGCCCAGGCAAGATGCTGCCAATCGTCATACGGACTCATGGCGAATTGAAAAATCACCACGGGCAGGTTGGCGATGGGCTCATTGAGCGAATGGCTCCAGAATTGATTGTTCAATGCAGTAAACAGAAGTGGAGCTGTTTCACCGCTGATGCGTGCCACAGCGAGCAGGACGCCCGTCAGAATGCCGCTCCTGGCTGCGCGGAACACAATAGCCACGGTGACTTTCCACTGCGGGGCTCCCAGCGCAGCAGCCGCCTCGCGAACGGAATTGGGCACCAGGCGCATCATGTCCTCGGTGGTACGTATCACAATGGGCAGCGCAATCAGCGCGAGGGCCAGTGAACCGGCCCATCCGGAAAAATGCCCCATCCGGACCACAAGAACCTCGTATACAAACACCCCAAGAATAATGGAGGGAGCGCTCAACAAAATGTCGTTTACAAAGCGGATCACCGACGCCGCCTTTGATTCCCGGGCGAATTCGGAGAGATACGTCCCGGCCAATACCCCGGCCGGCGCGCCGATCAACACACCGACGATTGTCAGGGCCAGACTGCCCAGGATAGCATTTCCGAGACCGCCGTTGCTGCCCGGGGGCGGGGTCGCTTGATAAAATATGGACAGGTGAAGATATTGGAGCCCCTGGCTCAGCAGGGTCCACAATAGCCATACCAGCCAGAACAATCCGAAGAGCGTCGTCAGGAGAGAAATAGTCAGAATCAGATAGTTGACGAACCGACGACGGCGGTAGAGGCCCATATCGGTCAGCGCTTGCATCAGCTCAGACGCCCTTCCCTGCCGGCCAGCCGGAACAGCAGAAACTTTGCCGCTGCCAGGACTACGAACGTGATCACAAAGAGAATCAGGCCCAGCGCGATCAAGGATGAGGTATACATCGTGCCAACCGCCTCAGTGAACTCATTTGCGAGGCTCGATGAAATGGTATTCCCCGGCATAAACAAGGAAATATTGATCCGATGGGCATTGCCGATGACAAAGGTGACCGCCATGGTTTCACCCAGAGCCCGACCGAGTCCCAGCATGATGCCTCCTACGACCCCTGTCTTGGTATAGGGAAGTACCACGTGGCGAACCACCTCCCAGGTGGTGGCGCCGATGCCGTAGGCCGATTCTTTGAGCACGGCCGGCACGACCTCAAACATATCCCGCATCACCGCACTCATAAAAGGAATCACCATGATAGCGAGGATGATGCCTGCAGTCAGAATGCCGATGCCGAGCGGCGGCCCGCTGAACAAGGCCCCAATCAGGGGCACACTGCCCACATGATCGGAAACCCATGGCTGGATATGGTCGCCGAAAAAAGGTGCGAACACGAATAGCCCCCACATCCCGTAAATAATGCTCGGGATGGCGGCGAGCAATTCGATGGCAATTCCGATGGGACGTTTCAGCCAGACAGGGCTCAGCTCGGTGATAAAGAGGGCGATACCGAAGCTGACGGGAATCCCGATGATCATGGCGATGGCAGACGTGACCAGTGTACCATAGATAGAAACCAGGGCGCCAAAATCCTTCGTGACCGGGTTCCAGGCCTTGCTGGCCAGGAAACCGAATCCGAATTTCTTGAGTGCCGGAGCGGCGCCGACAAACAGGGATA
>JARRRG010000480.1:0-4323 GCA_037380965.1 Deltaproteobacteria bacterium | reverse complement strand
CCACCGGGCACCGGTGTGATGGCCGCGGCCTTGTCCTTTACCTCCTCGAAGGCTACGTCGCCCACGAGTTTCCAGCCTTTTTCGGTCCCCGGTGCTTCGACGCGGTTAATGCCGACATCAATGACCACCACGCCTTCTTTGACCATGTCACCCTTGAGGAATTCGGGAACACCCATGGCCGCGATGATGATGTCCGCGGCCTGACACCTCTCCTTGAGGTTCTTGGTCTTGGTGTGGCACATGGTTACCGTGGCGTTCATATTTCTCTGGTCGAGCATGTTCGAGAGAGGCCGCCCCACGATGTTGCTCCGCCCGAGTATGATTACGTCCTTGCCGGCAGTTTCGAATCCGCCTCTTTTGATGAGCTCGAGGCACCCCGCGGGCGTGCACGGAAGGAATCGTACCTCCCCAATGCTGATGAGCCCCACGTTGTACGGATGGAAACAGTCCACATCCTTTTCAGGCAGAATGGATCGAAGGATCTTGGCTTCCGGAATCTGCTTGGGAAGCGGAAGCTGGCAGAGTATTCCGTGAACGGACGCATCCTTGTTGTATCCGTCGATCACTTCGAGCAGCTCTTCCGTGGTCGTCTCCGCGGGGAGTCTGGTTTCCAATGACTTGATGCCGATATACTCGCACGCTTTCTTTTTGTTTCTCACGTACACCGCTGATGCAGGGTCGTCTCCCACGAGGATGACCGCCAGGCAGGGTTCCAGTCCCTGAGCCTTGAGCTCGGTGACCTCTTGTTTCATCTCGTCTTTCATTTGCTGGGAAACTTCGTTGCCGCTGATGATTTTAGCCGACATGTATACCTCCCTTTCTTTATGGAAAACTGCGGGTCCCTTGACCGATGCGGCCAAAGGAAGACTCAGAGCCGAACCTCATCCGTCGGCAGATCCTTGATCGATCCTGCCCGTCGCGCCGCGCGAGTCTCCCTTGGCTCAGGACTCGACTACGCCGAGTGTTACGGTCGTCTCCTGCCGGAGAAACGTGTATGGTCAGTCGTTGTGTTCCAGTTCCGCCGCGATCCGTTCGAGCGCCGCATGAATCTCGGGATCATCGAGTGACGGGGGACGACTCTCGAGGTCGGCTGCCGCGATTTCTTCCGAAAAGGGAATGATCCCGACAAGAGGTATGCCGTCAAGGTTGTTGCGCAAGAACGCTTCTTCCTTTTCGTTGCGTACCTTGCTTCCGACAGCCGCCACCCTGGTAAGCCCGATATCCTCGGTGAGCCGTTTGACCTTGGCAGCCGTGTCAATGCTCCTGCGTCCCGGTTCGACAACGATCACGAGCCGGTCCACACCCTGCGCGGTGCCCCGCCCAAGATGTTCGATTCCGGCTTCCATATCCATAATGACAACGTCTTTCTGATACAGAACCAGGTGGCTCATCAGGGCCTTGAGCAACGCGCTTTCCGGGCAGATGCACCCTCCGCCTCCCTTTTTTACCGTACCCATCACAAGGAGGCGGACGCCGTCCTTTTCCCGTCCCAGAGACTCCGGGAGATCATCGACTCGAGGATTCAGCTTGAAGAATCCTCCCACCGTCCCCGGTTCAGCCCCGGTTCTCTCGTGGATCAGTTTGTCCATATTTGCTACCGGCACAATTTCCGAGGTATCGATTCCCAGCGCGGAGCCGAGGTTCGCGTCAGGATCCGCGTCCACAGCGAGAACGCGGTAACCTTCTTTTGCCCAGTATCGTGCCAGCAGACTGCTCAAGGTTGTCTTGCCGACTCCACCTTTTCCCGATATGGCTATTTTCATGGCAATCCTCGTCGAAGTCTCACGTTTCCCACTCTCCCTCTCTAAAAATTGTGCACCGACAGCCCTGAAGGAAAGGTCATTCTCGGGCAGCCTTTAACAATTCGAGCACTGCCATCTGTCCTGCAACCGCCATATCCTCCGCGCTGAAGTAGAGGTCCGCGCTTTCGTCGAACAGGACGCTCGCCTCCGGCGGAAACTCTTCGTCTCCTCTCCAGAGTATGCAGGTGATGGGGATGTAAGGGAAGTAGATGAGCCTCACCGACGCGTCACCCGTGTCGAGGATATCGGCTTTCAGTCGTTCGCCCGCGGCGATCATGGCGTCCGGATCGTCTCCGAACACGCTGACGAGGATCTCTTTGGTCCTGCGGTTGAACGCGGGCTCGTAGAAATGGCCGTCCTTGAACTCTCTGAAATGCTTGAGCTTCCCGGTCGGTTGCCTCCCGTCTGCGTTGTTGAGGTAGTGCAGGGTCAAGATTGCCAGCCAGATGGGCGCCTCTTCGCCGGTCTCCTTGAAGTGAAACTGCTGGCTCTTCACATCAAGCACCAACTCCCTGTCCAGGTGAGGTACGATGATGCGACGATCCTCATACCGAACCCCTGCCTTGACGGCCAGCCTACCGGGATCCTTCCGCCGGAAGATTTCCAGCCCCATGCGTAAGGCTTGCTCGTAGTTATCCTGTTTCGGGAGCTCGGGGCGTGATAGGTCCTTGATGTTTAACATGCCATTCAGATGGTGAGCCGCCGGATGTCGTTCACGTTGTCCAGGCTCTTGAGTGCTTCGAGAGCCGAATCATCAGCTCTTGAGTCCGTGTTCAGGAAAAGGAGCGCCTCGCCGCCTGCCGCGGTTCGGGCGAACTGGAAATGGGAGATGTTCACCCCGAAGTTTCCGAGAGCCGCGCCAACTCCTCCGATGACCCCCGGCTTGTCCACTGCCCGGAGCAGGAGGAGCTCACCGGAAAGATCGAATTCACCTCGGAACTGACGGTACCGAACCATACGCGGCTCGGATCGGCCGAAGAGCGTTCCCTCGACAAGTCTTTCATCGTCCTCGGTGATGACCTTGTACCTGAGGAGCGACAGAAAATCCTCACTCTTACTCATCCGTGTTTCCGACACTGCAATGCCCCGATCCTCGGCTACCGCGGGAGCATTTACCTGGTTGACATCCTCCTGCAGGAGCGGGGTCAGCAGGCCGGTGAGAAAGGACGTGGTTATAGGACCGAATTCCAGTCCGCTCACGTCGCCGCAAACATTTTCCTGTGCTTCTTTTGTCGACGCCCCGAGATGTGGCGTGCAGATCACACGATCGAGATCGATCAAACAACGATTCTCAGGAGGCTCGACCGGGTACACGTCAACCGCCACTCCCGCCACCTTGCCGGACTCGACGGCCTGAGCCAGCTCTTCATCGTTAATCACCGGGCCTCTTGCGCAATTGATGATGCGAACGCCGTCCTTCATCTTGGCTATATTTTGGGAGTTTACAATCCCCCGTGTCTCGTCGGTAAGCGGGACGTGCAGTGAGATGAAATCGGATTGCGCAAAGATCTCGTCAAGCGAACCAAGTCGAACGCCCATCTGTGACGCCTGTTCTTCGGAGAGCAAAGGATCGTAGCCGATCACCTGCATCCCGAGCCCTATGGCCCGGTTCGCAACGATCGAGCCGACCTGGCCGAGACCCAGGAGGCCGAGCGTCTTGTTGTACACCTCAGTCCCGCCGAATTTCTTCTTTTCCCACTTCCCCTCTCTCATCGAGGAATAAGCCTGGGGGATGTTCCGGGCCAACGCCATCATCATCGAGAGGGTGTGCTCTGCAGTTGTGACCGAATTGCCGCCCGGCGTATTCATCACCACGATTCCCCGCTTCGTGGCCGCGGGAATGTCAACGTTGTCGAGGCCGGCGCCGGCCCGTCCGACGACCTTGAGGTTGTCCGCTGCGGCAATCACGCCCGCAGTCACCTTGGTAGCGCCTCGGATGGCCATTCCGTGATACTCGCCTACTACTGCCTTAAGCTCATCAGGACTGAGCCCCACTTTGACGTCTACCTCGATTCCTTCCGAATCACGGAGGATCTTGACACCCACTTCGGATAAGTTGTCGGATACCAGGACCTTCACTTCGCATGCCTCCTTTGCATCTGTTGGCCCGGCGGTGAAGCCGTGAGGTTGATTCTTCAAGGATCCGCGGCCCCGTAATCGGGGGGACAGCCTGCCACTCTTTTTCGGGAACCTGTCCTGTGGGGTTGCAGCACAGGCCTCTCAATCGTCTCGTCGAGAATATTCCATCGGTCCGGCGTCTATCGATCGCAGGGCAAGCGTACGCGCCTCCTGCCGCGGCGATTTCTCAAAGCTGCCTCGCTCGCGGCGAGCCCAGACGCTAACCCCCTCCACCCTTTCGCTTGAAGGGTCAACTAGTTATGACGCCGGCCAAAAGGACCGATTGTCTGCAAAGAACAGTATTGTTGCATTGTTACCAGGAATAATGGGGCATGTCAAGGACGCGATCTCCCCTCCGGGGAACTCATGCTTATCGGGAAGGTGAGCCAAAGCAGCCTGAAAA
>JARRRG010000479.1:0-3190 GCA_037380965.1 Deltaproteobacteria bacterium | reverse complement strand
GCCGCGCCTTTATGAAGTGAATCGCATCAGCCAGCCGTTGTCCGGAGACATTGATATAGCCGACGTAGTTGAAGTTAGGCCCCACTGAAGGTGGATCCTTCCACTTGCGATCGAGCGCGGGGATGTCACGGCCACGGCCGTTCGGCACATAGCTCTGGTAAGCTTCGAATTCGCTGTACACGGGTATTGCCGCCAGAGCCGACACGAGACCTCTTTGCATGAGCTCGGATCTTTCTCGTACGCTGAGTCGGTCCAGCGTATTCCGGTTCATATTCATTCCCAGCCAGCTACTGGTAGTGACGGCCCCAAACTGATGAAAATTCTTCACCTGCCATGCCACCACCAGCAGCACCGGAACAACGGCTGCGGCGAGGATTGACCTCCACCTCATTCGCTTGCGGATAACCAGAGGTATGCACGCAACTCCGAGCCACAGGAGCTGAAAAATACTCCTGATCATAATGGTACCGGCCGCGCACACGAAGAATCCTATGCCGAAGGCCATGTTGTCTGTTTGTTCCCACCGAGCCAAAAGGAGCGCGGAAACACAGAGGAGAAGCGCTGTCGGATAGGTGTAAAACGGGTGATTCTCATACAGAACCGTGGTAGGGCTGACCACAAAAGCTGCGGTCAAAAAGACGGCCAGAAGTCTCGGCACACCAAGCGCCCGGGCGAGGGCAAGCATTGACAGGGCCAGCGCGAGTCCAAATCCGAGATAGACAATATTCAATGCAATATGAGGATGGTGCGAAAAGCATTTGACAACAATACCCACAAGAAGATTGAACAGCGGCGGCTGACTGTGCAAATTCCATATGCTTTCAATCAGCCTCTGCTGGAGCAGATTAACATCCAGCACCTGCATTGAAGTATAGATGGTCGAGAAGTCAAAACGAATGCCCCAAGCATAGTACACGTATCTGGAGACGCAGAACGCCGCGACGACGAAAAGGGCAGGCCAATGAACGTCAGTCTTGACAGGCCTTTCAGATCCATGTCCGGCGAGGTCCAATGGGAACTACTCCGGGGTAAGCCGCCGCTTCCTATTACAAGCCTATCAAGAACGGGTATGATGACGCGGTTTCACCAATCCGGAGCGTTTCGGACCCGGGCCGGTCCGTCCCATGCCCGTTCGAAAAACGAATCGCCGCGAACACCTCTCCCCTGATGCTCCCCGCCAACAAAATCCACATTTCTGTCAGCTTGATATCTGCTTTTGGATATTTCGGCAATACCACACCACCTTCACCGGGGTCAAACGCAATCTCGAGTCAGGCTCTTCTGAGATGCCGCTGGAAGTGGTATTGCTTCGTGGGCCGGGCATAAAAGCCATCGATACGTTTCGAACAGTGACCGGCTGAGCTTTGGGGCGACCGTTACGTGTCAAGACCCAGTTCCCGGACGACATCCATGCATTGCCGGGCCATCATAAGCTCTTCGAACGTTCGCACCACCAGAATCTTGACCCGCGAATGTGCCGCGGAGATATCCACCACCGGATTGTGAATCGAGGCCCGGCTCGTCGAATTGATATTCGAATCGATGATGAATCCCAGCTCTTCGGTGCCCTCGAGCGCCTTCTGTCTCACCGTCGGACTGTTCCTGCCGATCCCGCCCGCGAAGACCAGTACGTCGCAGCGCCCGAGCACCATGAGCATGGCTCCGATGTAACGTTTCACCCGGTAGCAGAACGCGTTCACAGCCAGGCAAGCTCGTTCGTTTCCCTCGCCCGCGGCCTGCTCGATTTCCCGCATGTCCCGGCTGACACCGCTGATTCCCAGCAAGCCCGAGTCCCCGTACAACATGTCCGAGGTGTCGTCCGGGGTCAAAGAATCTTCCTTCATGATCACCGGCATGAGCCCCGGATCCACGTCGCCCGAGCGAGTCCCCATGATGAGCCCCTCGAGCGCGGTCATTCCAAGCGTAGTGTCCACGGACCGGCCTCCGTCAACCGCGCACAGACTGGCTCCGTTGCCGAGGTGGCAGCTAATGATTTTGAGCTCTTCTATGGGACGGTCGAGAAATGCCGCGGCCTTCGCGGAGACGTATGCGTGCGAATTCCCGTGAAATCCGGTGCGGCGATACCCTTTTTCAGCGAAATATCGGTACGGCAGCCCATAAACGGCCGCTTCATCGGGTATTGACCAGTGAAACCAGGTATCGAATACCGCCACATGAAGTGCGTGCGGCATTCGCTCCTCGCACGCCTCGACTTCCTTGATCATCGCGGGATGGTGCAACGGGATGAAGGGTGTCATGCGCCGAACTTCCGCGATCACCTCCGCGTCAATTTGCACGGCTTTCCGGTATCTTCCCCCATGGCCGAACCGATGGGCCACCGCTCTCAAGTCACCCAACGAGTCTATCGGGCCCTGCATCAGCGTCCGAAAGGCCTCGTCCAATGCATGTCCTTGGTCCTTGATCTCAACGGTCTCCACCGTTTCCGTCCCATCGCCACTCCGGTAGGTGAGGCTGGACCCCGAAAGCCCAATTCTGTCTATCACCCCGGAAAAGAGGACGCTCTCATCATCCATCTCGAACAGCGTGTACTTGAGTGAAGAGCTGCCTGAATTGATTACGAGTACTCTCAAGATGAACCTCGCTCGCAAGAATCTGAATCACGGAACCGATTCTCCTGCGTGGGGCGATTCATGCCTGAACCTCCCTGCGCGAATCGTTCCTCAAAATGGTACGGTCAATGAATTCTTGGGATCTCAGCGTGACGCTCTGAGGCACAGCTTTGCTGAACCCGGACCGAGTTCCTGCCCGCGCGAAGCTGCATGGCCGCAGATATCAGTTTTTCGATGTGAAGTCTTCGGCAGGGTCACCTCCATAGAAGCTCTGGAGTTCTTCGTACAGGTCAGGCAGGAGCCTCTTCATCAGTGGAGCTTTCTCAAAATAGGATTCCGTGGCAACCGCGAAAAACTCTGCCTCGTTGGTCGCGCCGTACATGTCCAGGAGCCTTCGTTCCGGCTTCTTACCCTCTCTCAATCGCAGGTAATGCAGACTCATGATCTGGGCCCAGGGGCCGTAATCCCCCATCGACTTCAGTTTGGGCGTCCCGTCGAATTCACCGTCCCCGCCCCGATCCAGCACGTGCGCGAACTCATGGAGCGCGGCATCATGTGCGTCCCTTGGATGTGCCAATCCGTGGAGAACCGCGGGCCACGAAAGCACAACGGTGCCCCAG
>JARRRG010000478.1:7211-8193 GCA_037380965.1 Deltaproteobacteria bacterium | reverse complement strand
GGTTCTTCCACAGGCGAATGCCCTCCATTACTCGGACAAGCGTGGGTCCCCAGCAGTCCGCGGCCTTCACGTTGTTTGGTACCCGGGATCCTCCCAGCACCACAATGTTGTGAACGCCCCTCCGACTGAGCTCCGACGGGTCCGCGTACGGACCGGCGTTCAACTCAAGGGGCCGCAAGAGGAGATAACCCGTGATCGGAAAGGACATAACGAGGAGCCAAACCGAGCCGAGCAGTACGAGAACCCGGCCGGCTCGACTTGTCGAACATACTCGCGCAACGATAATGCCGGCAAACAGGAGAACGAGAGAAAAGCCGAGCGGATGACACAGTGCGCTCACCACCTTTTTTGCCACGAATTCAACTGCGTCCATATCCTCACCTTTCCGGCCCGGACCCCTCGAATCTGGACTCCGGCACCGAGTCGCACACCGGCGATCCCTCTGATGCCCAATGCCCGTGCGTTCCAGCCACCGACGTTACCTGCAGGCGTGATGCGTTGATCCGCCTGGCGCACGCCAATCGCAGATCATCGTTCCCTCGACCACCAAAACAGACCCGGACAAAAGAGTCCCGGCATCGTGACGGGGCTCACAGGGAACGGGTCATGGTCGCTCGATTCCGTCAGGCCCTTCTCTTCGTCAGACCGTCTGACCTTCGCGCCTGCGTCGAAGTTCCTCTTTTCTCCACTCGCCGGGTGAGAGGATCGGTTTGGGCTCGTAATTCTCGTCTTCGTACAGCTCAATCTTCACCGGCGTGCACTTTCCCCCGGAACAGGGCTCGTACGGACAGTTGCTGAACGCGGCCAAGCAGTTCATTTCAGCACGGAACTCGATGTAATCCCCCGGCCGACTCACCGGGTCCACTATTTCAAAATGTCCCTTTTCGCAATTGTGCGGATAATTCATGAAGAGATCGAAGGTGTCGGGAATGTCTTCGGGCCGGAGTCCGTACGAAGCTACTGCCTCGCTGATGATCTCGTG
>JARRRG010000478.1:0-7206 GCA_037380965.1 Deltaproteobacteria bacterium | reverse complement strand
CCTCGTATAAAAATCGGTCGCACATACGGTTGCACGCGTCGTGGACTCCTTTGGGCTCGGGTGTCTCCTCCACAATGGTCATCATGGGACGGCACAAGGTGGACATGAGCCAGTCCCCTTTCTCGAGATGGTCGCGCGGGGCATAGGACGTTCCCGGCCTGGGAATATATCGATTGCGGGAGTTTGACGTAGACAGCTTCTCACGGAGATTGTCGAGATTGAAAACTGCCATGTCCACCACCTGCCGGCCTTCGAGGTCAACAACTCTGAGATGCCGTCCCTGCTTCACCTCCACTGCCAAACCGCTCCCCGGAGGCATTACCTGTTCGAATACCTTCCGCATCGCACGCTCCCTTCGCTTATACCTGCACGTTCGGCAGGAGCTGTTGCCCGCGTTTTCCTGTTCAGGCCAAAAAAAGCCCTACGATCCGGTGGCCAGGATTTGATAACAAGGTGCAATCAACCCCCGCACGATCGGCCGAGAATCGAGAGAACCAGATCGGGGGACGGCAGCGGGATGATTCGGCTCGACGTTGCCCCACGGTAGAGCAACGGTCCTGTCCACAATCGTGACGCGGCCTCTCCCCTTCCTGGATCAGCCCGAGAATTCCCGACACCGGAGGAAATTCACGCCGCACTCCAGGTGGCGATCGTGTTCTCGCTCAATTTTCGGCCGGTCTTTGACTTCGTACGGTGCCATCAGCCTCCGATTGCCGAGGGCACGGATTCGTCCCACGTCTCTTCCCATTTTCTTCTCAGGTGGACGAACTTGTCATCCACCTCATTCTTTTCCGCTTCCCAGGAGGCAGGGCACTCTGATCTCAGTTTTTGAATTCGATCGCCCAGTTCATCAATGATCATATGCAACTCGTTGACATGTTGATACGTATGGGCCTTCTCTCCTGAGGAGACGTTGTCGAATTTCCTCATTACATCATATACCTTAGCTTTCCAGCCTGTCAGTTCTGTTGCCATTCCGTCGCAGTACGTTTGGAGTTCCATCATACGGTCCCCTTTCTCTATCGTTACCCGCAATTCGGGATTACCTCATTTGCTCAATGAATAATCACTCGAACGCGGCTGAGCAAATCGGAATCGCGGGGAATTGCCGAGGCATGGGCTCACAAATCATGCCCCGCGATGGTGACCTTGCTGTTCCCGTCCTTCTTCCCGGGGCCGAGCTGTTCTCCTCCGGTCTCTCCTTTCCGGTGAGATGAGGCCCGCTGAGACCGGCGCGGGCGGGAGATCAGGCAAAGGTGGAATTGCGGACTTCCCTGTGTCATTATCGAGAGCTACGCGATAGAGAAGACGACGCGTCCATGCCGGGACGGTTCGCGCGGACAACGTCCCGGGCTGAGGAGGAAAGAACTGAGATGTCATTCTATGAGTTTGAAGGTAAGAGGCCTCGCGTTGATAAGGAAGCCTTTGTTCACCCACTTGCCGTTCTCATTGGTGATGTGGAGGTCGACGCTGGATGCTATATGGGAGCTGGAGCAGTACTTCGCGGCGATTTCGGTTCGATCCGGGTCGGAAGCGGATCGAACGTTCAGGAGAATTGTGTCCTGCATTGCTATCCCGACAAGGTCGTTCTCCTGCACCCAAATTCCCATATCGGCCACGGGAGTATTCTCCACGGATGCGAGATCTGTTCCAGTGTTCTGGTGGGTATGGGGTCGGTCATTCCCGACGGGGTCAAGATCAATTCCGACTGTTTGATCGGCGCACGCACGTTCATCGAGTTTGGGACCGAGATCCCCCAGGGAAGCCTGGTGCTCGGCGCGCCAGCCAAGGGGTGGTCGGACCGATCACTGCGGAGCACCGAAGCAAATCGTTGAGGGGAGGGCACTTTATCAGGAGCTTACCCGACGGTGCCTGAAATCGTTCCGGGAAATCCCTCACCCATAGGAGGGGAGGGAGCACGATTAACCGCGTCGTATCCATGAAATCGAATCCTGATCGCGTCCCGTCCGAGAAGCGTGCAGACGATGGGGCCTGGAAACGGACCTTCCCGAGAAAGTCCGGGTACGGCCGGCCGAGGATGTTCCCGATGAGACCAGCGGCCGATCGCGCTTCGTGCGGTGCAGACCGGCGTCATTCGGGTGCACGTGGGGGTTGGGTTTCTCAACTCCCCACGGATGCTGCAATCCCAAACCCTTCTATGATCTCCGCGAGTTTTCGCACATGCTCTTCCATCGGCGCTGCCCCGCCCGACCAACGGTACGGGCGCCCGATTTGCTCACTTTTGGTCTTGCCCCCTTCGTGATAGGGCAGGAGCGAGATCTTTGCGGCTCCGCAAGCTTTTCCAAGGCTCGCAACGCGCTCGATCTGCTCCTCGGAATCGTTGAAGCCGGGAATGAGGGGTATTCGCAGCCAGATCGTCGTGCGAGCCGCGGCCTTTGCCAGGTTCTCGAGGATGAGCTCATTGGGCACGCCGGTTCTCCGCAGGTGCTCCGCGGTATCAACATGCTTGAGATCGAAGAGCACCAGGTCGACGTGGCGCAGCACCTTGCTCATGACCGGCCATGGCGCATAGGCCGTCGTGTCAAGCGCGGTGTGGAATCCCTCCTGCTTGCAGAGCTCAAGGAGATGGGCAACGAACTCGCCCTGGGAGAGCGGCTCTCCGCCCGACACGGTCACGCCGCCGCCGGAATTCCGATAAAAAGCCTCATCTTTGCGTACTTCATCGAGCACGCTGCTCGCGGTCATATACTCGCCACTGACCTTGAGCGATCCATAGAGGCACGCGTCCACGCATTCGAAGCACTGGTCGCATCTATTCCAATCCACGCGCCTCGCGGACTCCTCGATCCTGATGGCGCCCCTGGGGCAAGCTTCCGCGCACGCGCCGCACGCGGTGCACGTCGCGTCTCTCACCATCAAGGTGGGAGTCGGGTCCTGCGACTCGGGATTCGAGCACCACTCGCACCTCAAAGGACAGCCCTTCATGAAAACGGTGGTCCTGATGCCCGGCCCGTCGTGAATGCTGAATCGCTGGATATTGAAGATGAGGCCTTTACGATCGGCTTTGGTGCTGTTCATGTGCGGCGCTCCTGAAGAGATCGCATGCGATACGACTAAGTCGCATCATGTGGTCCAATACCTCCCGGTCGCTTCGACCCGGGTAGCGCCGAAACGTTATGAGGATCCCGTTCATCCCGGCAAAAAAGGTGTGGCTGAGCAGCCTCAGATCACCATTGATCTCCATCCGCCTCAACGCGGACTCGAAAATGTCCAGGAGGGCTCGTTCCAGATCGGTGAGTCGTTGCACCGATTCGGGGCTTAACTGCGCATGCAATACAAAGTGGGCCATCATACGGAAGTACACATCATGGTCGGTCAGGTACGTGATAAAGGTCTCAGCCACCCGTTCCAGGCTGGGATCGGTTTCGCCCTTCATGCTGGCGGAGAACGCGTCGATCATGGCCTGCGTGCCCCTCAACGCAGCTTCAACGAAGAGTGTCTCCTGATCGGGAAAGTAGGTGTATATGGACGGCGCTGAAATGTTGGCTTCCTTGGCGATCTCCCTCATGCTCACCTTTCCGAAGGGCTTGGCCGCAAACACTCGTTGCGCGGCCTCCACGATGAGGTTTCTGCGAGTCTCCTTCTCCTGTTCTTTCAGCGTAGCGAATGCCGTTTTGGCTTTCATTGAAGGTCCCGCTCTCCTGCCAGGCAGCGGTCTATTGTTTCGGGCATGATACGGCTTCCGGTTTGACGATGCAATGACTCGAGCGCTCTTTCGCGGGCGAAGATCCTGTCGGGGCTTCCCCGTGAGACCGCGCGCACCCGGCACGGCTCCTCAGGGTACACTATCGGCTCGTTCGATTCAATGAATATCGATTGACAAGCTGAACAAATGTAATATAGAGTTACACCCGTTCAATATGCCGTGCGCTCCGGAGGTCCCCATGCAGAGAACATCAGATCAGATCAAGAGCAAGCTCGTCATAAAAGCGGTCCGCAACGTTCGCCGGGGCTACCAGGACGACGAGGTTGAGCGAGGGATGTATCGGCCGGGAGGGAGCAGCGCGTCCACACCCGAAGGACTGTACTTTGGGATCGATATGAACTGGCGGTCCGTGAGCAGAGTCGTGAAGGGCAAGGAGGGCCGGTCGCTTCTTGACGACGCGGGCCGCGCGGAACTGGCCGAGCTCATCAGCTATTGGAAAGGCAAATCGATGAGCGATCGGCAGCAGGAAGCGTTTACCGGCGATATCCTCAAGTACTGGAAGTACGATGGAACCTTCCTCTGGTCCCACTGGTCGGAGCTTGGCATACCGAACTATGAAAAGGTTTTTGCGGTTGGGCTGAAAGGGCTTATCGAGGAAGCAGAGTCTCGGCTCGCAGCGATCGACAGGGAGGTTCCGCCGGATTATATCGAGCAGAAAGAGTTCCTCACCGCGGTGATCATCTCGTTGAACGCTCTCATACGTTTTGCCAATCGATACGCGGAATTGGCTCGATCCATGGCCTCGAAGACCGCGGACCCGGAAGCGAAGAAACGCCTCGAAGAGATCGCGGCAACATGTGAATGGGTGCCCGAGAACCCGCCCAAATCACTGGTGGAAGCGCTACAATCCTTCTTTTTTGTCCATGTGGGCCGTTACATCGAGTTTTCGACCCTCGGCATCGGGGTGCGTTTTGACAAGGTCTTCGGTCCCTATTACGAGACGGACCTCCGGGAAGGTAAGATTACGAGAGAGGGAGCGGCAGAGCTCATGCAGCTCCTCTGGGTGAAGTTCCACGAATTGGGGCTCGTGTACTCGCCGATGCTGTCAGGCATCTACGGGGGGGTGGAATCGCTCCAGGCAATCACGCTGGGCGGCGTGGACGATGAGGGGAACGACATCACCAATGAAATGACCTACCTTGTGCTCGAGACGGCCGAGACCATGCATACGCTCGAGCCGAGCATCGCGCTGCGCTACCACGACGGCACACCCACCGAGCTTCTCTCCAGGGCGACGGACGTGATCCGCTCGGGCATCGGGTATCCTTCCTTTTTCAATGACAAGGCGCTGATTCCAATGCTCGAGAGCTGGGGCGTGCCATTGACCGACGCCAGAGACTACGCGGTTAGCGGTTGCGTGTACATCGAGATCCCGGGCAAGAATATTGCGCGCCGCGCGGTGGGAGGCCTGGTTCTCCCCAAATGTCTCTGGTGGGCGCTCCACCAGGGGAGAGATCCGAAAACCGGCCGCCAGTGGGGCGCACCGACTCCGGACCCTACGACATTCACCTCAGTGGAGGAGGTGATCGACGCGTACCTCGAGCAGGTCCGGTTCTTTTTCAAGCGGCAGTGCACGATCGAGAATACGTGCCGAACGCTCTACCAGAAGTATCTGCCGCGTCCGTTCTATTCAGCCCTTCTGGACGGGTGTATCGAGCAGGGCAAGGACTTGAGAACGTGGGCTTACCCTTCGATGGTGCACGATTTCTGTGTAATCATCGGTCCGACCAATGTAGTGGATTCGATCGCCGCGATCAAAAAGGTGGTCTTCGAGGACCGGAACGTCTCGATGGGTGGTCTGCTCAAGGCCCTCGACGCGAACTGGGCGGGCTATGAGGAGCTGCGTCGGATGATGATTCGAGCGCCGAAGTTCGGCAACGATGATGACTTCAGCGACGACGTGGCCGTGCGCGTCCACCATCGGACATCGGAGGCCCTTGCCGAATTCACGGACCGCTTCGGCAATCCGATGAGGGGCGACGGAAGCGGGGTGTCGGCCACGTACGGGTGCGCGTTTGACACGCCCGCGACACCTGACGGGAGGAAGGACGGCGAGCCCTTTGCCGACGCGACGCTCTCGCCGAGCCAGGGACGCGACGAGCTCGGCCCCACTGCCGTGTTGAAGTCAGTGTCCAAGATCGATACCACAAAGACGTACAATCACAGCTCAACCAGAAGTTTCTCCCGAGCGCTCTCGATGGGGAGATGAAGGAGGTCTTTGTCAGCTTTCTCCGAACGTGGGGCGACCTGGGAATAAGCCACATACAGTTCAATGTGTTCGACAAGGAAACCCTCCTCGAAGCGCAGAGGAAGCCGGAAGAGCATCAGGACCTCACGGTGCGGGTCGCGGGATACAGTGCGTACTTCGTGGATTTGAGCAGGGGCTTGCAGGATTCGATCATCGCTCGGACGGCCCAGAGCTTCCAGTGAGTGATTTCCAGAATGAATATTTTGGGACATACTGATCATTGGCGCGTCGCGGCTCGAGCGGCTTCGCCCCGACGCGAACGCAAGAGAACGTACGCTCATCCACAAAAAGGGGGATTCAGTCAGATGGAAGAAACCGGTCAACAGAGTCCCGGCGCAGGCAATGTCGATGCTCGGCGGAAGGGGAGGGTGCTCTACCTGACAATGACGCGGCCTGAAGTGATGAACGCCATGAACGGCCCCCTGATGGAGGAACTGGAGGCCGCACTCGCGAAGGCGGGCGCGGATCGAGACGTCGGGGTCGTCGTCCTCGACGGAGCGGGAGGAAACTTCTGTTCGGGAGCGGACATGAGGCTGCTCGGTGAAGGACTCTCTGCTCCGGATTGGGTGCCGGTAATGCAAATCCTGGGTCGCGTGATACGAACGATCCGTGAAATTCCCCAGCCGGTCGTCTCGAAGGTGAGAGGGGCCGCGGTCGGTGGCGGAGCAAACCTCGCGCTCGCCGCGGACTTTGTCGTGGCCGGTCATGACGCCCGCTTTTGCCAGGTGTTTATCAACCTTGGAGTGGGCCTCGACGCGGGTGGAACCTATTTTCTTCCCCGGCTTGTCGGATTGGCCAAGGCTCGAGAGCTTGCCCTCCTCGGTGAAACGATCAGTGGCGAAGAAGCCGCGTCAATAGGGTTGATCTACAAGTCCGTGCCTGACGATCGGCTTGACCGGGAAGTGGATACCCTGGCCTCCAAATTGGCGGCAAAATCCCTGCAGGCGAGTGCCCTGATAAAGAGCACACTGGAGCGAAGCCTCTCCATGTCACTCGCGGAGGTGCTCGATATGGAGACGGTTCACCAGGCGATCATGTTTCAGACAACGGAACACAAGGAAGCGGTACGATCCTTTTTTGAATCCCGCGGTAAACCGAAAGGCTCGCACTAGCCGAAGCGCCGGAGACCACGGTTGGTTTCTCCAATCGTCACGATCTTCCCTGACAACCGCGCTTTGAACATGTTGATCATAAAGGAAATCTCCTTTATTAACTTGGAAGAGGCCTTCAG